>NZ_LAJY01000188.1 GCF_000963705.1 Elstera litoralis
GTTTACCGGCGGGGATAGTAAAGCTCACGCCGTGCAGAATCGGGCGGCGGGAATCATAGCCGAAATCGACGGCATCGAAGGTTACTTCGCCGCCATTCACGGCTAGCGGCGGTGCGCCTTCGGTATCGGCGACCTCGCGCTCGACGCGCAGCAGGCTAAACATCTGCTCCATATCGGTCAGCGACTGGCGAATCTGACGGTAGACGAAGCCCAAGAAGTTGAGCGGCATGTAAAGCTGAATGAGGAACGTGTTCACCAGCACCAAATCGCCCACGGTCATGCTGCCATCGGCGACGCCCTGCGCCGTCATGCTCATTACGGCGATCAGCCCGATGGCGATAATCGTGCCCTGGCCGACGTTCAGTGCCGACAGGCTGACCTGGCTGCGCACGGCGGCCTTCTCATAGGCTTGCAGCGCGTGATCGAAGCGGCTGGCCTCGTGCAGCTCGTTGCCGAAATATTTGACCGTTTCATAGTTCAACAGACTATCGACGGCCTTGGTGGTGGCTTCCGAGTCGCGGTCGTTCATCTCGCGCCGGTATTTCGTCCGCCATTCGGTCAGAACAATCGTGAAGACGATATAGCCGATGATGGTGACGAAGGTGATGGCGGCATATTCGATGGAATAGAGGTTCCAGAGAATGCCGCAGACCAAGGCGATTTCCAGTAGCGTTGGCAGCACATTGAACAGCATGAACTGCAAGAGGAACTCGATCCCCTTGGTGCCGCGTTCGATAGCGCGCGACAAGCCACCGGTCTGCCGGTCGAGGTGAAAG
>NZ_LAJY01000189.1 GCF_000963705.1 Elstera litoralis
CTCGAAAAGCCTTTTGGTCGCGGTATCAATCTTCAAATCGAAGTGGAGGACTTAACCATCCTCACGGCGCGTTTATCAACGTCTCAGGTTCCGCTGTTTCAGGAAGCACAAACCGCCTGGTACCGCGAAAACGACATTGAGCACGGGCAAATGGAGTTGCTCGTACAAGACCCAGACGGCTATCTGCTACGCTTCGTTCAGCCACTCGGAACCCGCCCCGCGCGGGAAGAGCCCTAAGGTTCCTCCCCAATCGCCTCCAGCTTTTCCAAATCGGCATCGTCGAACAGATAGCGCGTGGAGCAGAACTCGCAGGTGGCTGAGACAACGCCATCGACGCGTAAGTGCTCGCGGTCTTCCACGGGCAACGACAGCAGCACGCGGGCGACGCGTCCACGCGAGCAGCGGCAACGGTCCAGCAGCCGGTGCGGCTCGCCGACGCGGGCATCTTCTTCCTCGTGGAACAGGCGGAACAGCAGATCGTCCGACGGCAACTGCGGATCGGTGAGTTCGATATCCGAGACGGTGCCGACCAGGGCCATCAGATGATCCCAGGCGTTATCATCGGCTTCCGCCGACTCGTCCTCGTCGGGCGCGTCTAGGAGAGTGCGGGCGTGGCCGCCCTCTTCTGGCAGGCGTTGCAGCAGCAGCGCCCCCGCGCGCCAGCCCTGGGCGGTGCGTTGGGCGGCGAGCTTCAGGCCCGTATCGATTTGTTCCGACTGGCGGAAATAATGCTGCACGCTGGCCGAAAGCCCGCCGGGTTGCAGTTCGACGATGCCCTGATAGCGCTCCATCTCCGCGCCCTGATCGACGGTAAAGGCCAGATAGCCTTTGCCCATCAAAGCGTCGATGCGCTCGGACGGCAGCACCGGGCCGGTCGGCAACTTGTCCTCATCGACCTGAGCATAGCCGCGCATATGGCCGCTATGGGTAACGTCGGCGACCAGCATACGCACGGCCCCGTCGCTTTTCGCTTGTAGGGTAAAGACGCCTTCGAACTTCAGCGCGCCCGCAAGGGCTGCCGCCACCGCCAGCGCTTCGCCCAAGAGCGCCGCAACGGGCTCCGGGTACGCATGGCGGGTGACGATCTCGTTGAAGCTCGGCCCTAAGCGGACGATCCGCCCGCGCACGGTGGCTTTTTCCAGAAAGAACGGCAGCGTTTGATCGTCGGCGATGCCCGGATCGTTCGCCGGGAGCGGATTACTCATGCCAAGCACCATGCCAGAATACCTTTTTGAACGTGCAGCCGGTTTTCGGCTTCGTCCCAGACTAAAGATTGCGGCCCATCGATCACGTCTTCGGTCACTTCCTCGCCGCGATGGGCGGGCAGGCAATGGAGAAACACCGCTTCCGATTTCGCGCAGGCCATGAGGCCGAGTCGACCGAATAGGGTGCGAGGAGATAATTGCGGTTGGCGACTTCTTGTCCCATCGACACCCACGTATCGGTGGTGACGAGATCCACACCCGAGACCGCCGCGCGCGCGTCGGTGGTCACGCGAATGCTCGCGCCTTCGGTTTTCGCCCAATCGAGCAAGGCTTGCTTCGGGGCGAGTGCACCGGGGGCGGCGATGCGCAGCTCGAACCCGAAGCGCGCGGCGGCATGCACCCACGAAATACACACGTTATTTGCATCGCCGATCCAGGCGACGGATTTACCCGCAATCGGGCCGCGATGCTCTTCGAAGGTCAGAATATCGGCCATCACCTGACACGGGTGGCCCATATCGGTGAGACCGTTGATGACCGGCACGGAACCGTGGGTCGCAAGATCGGTGAGCTTCTGGGCCGGGCCGGTGCGGATCATGATGGCGTCGACGTAGCGCGACAGGACTTTCGCCGTATCGGCCATCGTCTCGCCGCGCTTCAACTGCATCTCTTCCTGACGCAGCACGATGGTCTGCCCGCCAAGCTGCTTCATCGCCACTTCGAAAGAAACCCGCGTGCGGGTCGAGGCTTTCTCGAACAGCATCGCCAGGGTTTTGCCGCTAAGGCGGGGAGCCGTGCCCTTGCCCGCCTTAAGCTCGGCCTTCATCTGCGCCGAATCGGTGAGAATTTCCCGCAGGGTCGCTGCGGGAAGCTGATCGAGATCCAGAAAATGTTTAACGGTCATGGAATTACGCCTGCACTACCCAGGCACTGGCCACGGCTTTAACAGCCGCCAGCGCTTCTTGAATTTCCGCGTCGCCGATAGTGAGGGGCGGCAGCAGCCGCACCACATTATCGCCCGCCGCAACGGTTAGCAGCCCCTGCTCGCGCAGCCGGGTCTGCACTTCGCCGTTTGGCGCGACGCATCGCAGGCCCATCAGCAAACCTTCGCCGCGCACCTCGGCATAGACCGCCGGGTTTTCCGCGACGATCTTGACGAGGCCCTTGCGCAGCTTTTCCGCCGCCGCGACCACATGGGGCAGGAACCCCGGCTCCAGCAGCACGTCGAGCACGGCATTGCCCATCGCCATCGCCAGCGGATTGCCGCCGAAGGTGGTGCCATGAACGCCCGCCGTCATGCCCGAGGCCGCCCGTTCGGTGGCAAGGCACGCCCCGACCGGAAACCCGCCGCCGAGGCCCTTCGCCAAAGCCATCACATCCGGCGCGACATTCGCCCATTCATAAGCGAACAGCTTGCCGCTACGGCCCATGCCGCATTGGACTTCATCGAACAGCAGCAGCAGGCCGAATTCGTCGCAGACCTGGCGCAGGGCCTGCAAATACTCCGGCGCATTCGGGCGCACGCCGCCTTCGCCCTGCACGGGTTCAATCATGATCCCGGCGGTTTGCGGCGTGATCGCGGCGCGCAGCTCGTTGAGATTGCCGAACGCGACCTGATCGAAGCCATCGACCTTGGGGCCAAAACCCGCGAGGTATTTTTCCTGACCGCCCGCCGCAATCGTCGCCAGCGTGCGCCCATGAAAGGCACCCTGAATGCTAATCATCCGGTATTTTTCCGGATGGCCGTGGGCGGCGTGATACTTGCGGATCATCTTAATGCCGCACTCCAGCGCTTCTGCGCCGGAATTGCAGAAGAAAGTGGTATCGGCAAAGCTATTCGCCACCAGCCGGTCAGCTAGGCGGGTTTGTTCCGGAATCTCATAGAGGTTCGAAACGTGCCAGGGCTTCTCGGCGGCCGCCTTCAGGGCCGCGACCAGATGCGGATGCGCGTGGCCCAAAGCCGTCACCGCAATGCCGCTGGCAAAATCGAGGTATCGTCGCCCGTCCGAGCCGAACAGATAGGCCCCTTCGCCCTTCTCGAACGAAAGGTTGATCCTGCTAAACACGGGGAGCAGGCTCGGAATCACGGCGGAATCCTCCACACCTCAATCGCCCGAGACCGGCCACTCCGGCCCGGCGCGAAGAAAAAAGGGGAAGTATCGGGAGGGGGGTTCCTGCTGTCAATCGCGCCCGCAAAGGCAATCCCCGCGCGCCCCGCAGGGCTGCCCAGCAATTATGCGGTATTTCTTAGCTTTTTAAGCGATATCCGGTGCGAATCAGCGTGTAGGCCGCACAAGATAGGGCGAGGCACATTGCCGTCAGCACGATCATCCCCACGGTCAGATTGCCGTCGGCATGGCCGATGAAGCCGTAGCGGAACCCATCCAACATATAGAAGAACGGGTTGAGATGGGCCACGAACTGCCACGTCTCCGGCAGGCGCGTGACCGTATAGAAGGTGCCCGACAGAAAGGCGAGCGGCTGATGATGAAACTGGCAATCGCGTTCATATGGTCGAATTTCTCCGACCACAGCCCGCCGACCAGCCCCAGCAGCGACAGCATCGTACAGGCCGCCAACGCGTGAAACAGGATGAAGCCAATATGCTGCGGGGCGAGGCGCACGAAGGGCACCATCGCCAGCCCCGTGACCAGCCCGACGAGCAGGCCGCGCGTGATGCCGGCTGCCGTTAGCGCCAGCGTCACTTCGCCCGCCGACAACGGCGGCATCAGCAGATCGACAATATTCCCCTGCACTTTGGAGATGACCAGCGACGAAGAGGTATTGGCGAAAGCATTCTGCGTCATCGCCATCATCACGAGGCCCGGCGCGAGGAACTGACTATAGGGCACGCCATCGACAATCTCGGCCCCGCGCCCCAACGCCAGACTGAAAACCGCCAGAAACAGAAATGTCGTCACCACCGGGGCGGCGACGGTCTGGGTATAAACATTGAGAAACCGCCGCACTTCCTTAAGGTACAGGGTCCAGAGCCCGAGCCAGTTCACCCCCATCGGGGGGAGCGGCATCGGGGGTAGGGAGAACGAAGGATCGGACATGCGGGACGACTCTGAAACTGAAACCGGCGGCGATCCTACTCCCCGTTCCCGGCAGCGTCCACCAAGGCGGGAGCGCCCGATCAATGTCAGCGCCGAACGGCTCTGGGCCGTTAGCCTGCGCTATCTGCAACGTTTCTCCGCCTCGGTGGAGATGTTGCGCCGGGTGCTCGACCGCCGTTTGCACCCCGCGCTTGCCGCCGAGCTTATTTCCCCCGCCGAGGCCGAAGCCCGGCGGGAAGCGGTGCTGCAGCGCGCCGCGGCCCTGGGGTATCTCGACGATCAGCGCTTTACCGAAGGCCGCGTCGCGGCCCTGCTGCGGCAGGGCAAAAGCCCGCGCGTGATTGTCGAAACTTTGCGCGCCAAAGGCATTGCGCCCGCCAGCGTGACCGCCGTGCTCGCTGTCACCGCTTCAGAGGCAGAGGAGGATATTGCGCTAACCGCCGCCCGCGCCTTCGCCCGCCGCCGCCGCCTCGGCCCCTATCGCACCAAAGCCAGCGACGATCCGCGCCAGCACGATAAGGATTTGGCGACGCTGCTGCGCGCCGGGCACGGCTTCGGCATTTCGAAGCAAGTTTTGAATTATTACAAAGATAATGAAGATTATTTGACAGAAAATGACATGGATACTGATTGAATTATTTGAATTGAAGGTTATATTTCGAATCGAAAGATGCTTTGCATCCGCCCGAGGAGAGATCGGATGATAAATATTTTTATTCGATACTCAGCACTCTTTATTTTTTCACTCTTTTCCCCGGACGTTCGCCCCGCCGAACCGCTCGTTTGGGGCGTTACGAATATTGCGCCTTGGGGACCCAATCCGGCAACGCCCGATGCGCCGAGCATTAGCTCTGACATTATTCAGGAGCTTGCCCGCCGGACGGGCGAGCCGATGCAAATTTCGCCCCAGCCCTTCGCCCGCGTTCTCCAGGGGTTGCGCGACAATCGCTTAGCGATTGCAATTTCGTTCCGTGCCCCCGATGCCGAAGAGTATAGCGCGTACCCTGTCTGTCTTTTTGAGGTGCCAATTGTCGCCATCGCCCGGCGGGGCTTTACGGTGAATAGTCTGGCCGATTTAAGGCAGCTTCCCCAAGGTATCGGCACGATCCGAGGGGTCGCCTATGGCGACGGCTTCGACACGGATCCGGCCATTCTCAAATCGATTGAATCCGACTTTCCCCAAATGCTGCGCAAACTTTTGGCCGGACGTTTTGGATGGGGTGGCTGGATCGACCGTGATGCTGCTGCACCACGCCAAGTTAGAGGGTGCCGATACGATTCTCGGCGACCAGTTGCCGCTCGGCACAACCGAAGCCTGCCTTCAAGTGCCCAAATCCCGCGCTGAACTTCCCATCACGGCAAAGGTCGCCGCAGCCGCGCGCGCAATGGTCGCTGAAGGGCGGTTCGCCACGATTATCAGCCAATACGTCGGCCCAAGCTGGCAGTAGAGCTAAACCACCAAAACCGACAGCAGCGTCACCACGCCAAACAGCAACAGCAATGCCCCCGATAGGTGATGCAGCCAACGAAAATCGCGCTGCCCCAGCCAGCGCCGCAGCCCAATCCCAACCCCGACAAGCCCGCCCCACCACAGCCCGACGCCCAGCAGAATCCCCAGGATTACGGTTAGCGTCGCATCCAGGCTCATATCATGGCTCACGATGTCGGAGGCGGCGAGCAGCCCCGTGAAGGCAAAAATCGTCATCGGATTGGTGATGGTCAGCGCGAAGGACGCGCCGAAGGATTTCATCAGCGCCGCCTGCCCCGCATCCGTCATATCCCCCGACTGACTGCGCCAACTGCTAATGCCCATGCCCAGCAGCAGAAACCCGCCAACCAGCCGCAGCGGCGTTGAATATTCGGTCAGCACCGCCGCCACCGCCGCGACCCCGAAACAGGCGATAATGCCGAAAATCATATCGGCGGCCACCGCGCCCGCCGCACTGGCATACCCGTAGGCCGCCCCAATTTGCAGCGTGCGGCGCAGGCACAATACGGCCACCGGGCCGACCGGGGCCGAGACCGTAAGGCCGATCAAAATTCCTTTAAGGAGCAGCAACAGTTCCATGGGCAGAGACGAACCACAATCGGCGGCGCTGGACAAGGGGGGTGGCGCGCATCATCCCCCTCGCCGAAGCGGATCGGCTAACCCATATTAAGCGAGGACCGCACCTTGGGCGGCCCGGCGGAAGGAGCTTACATGAGCAAGAATGACAACCTGTGGGGAACGATCCGCACCAAGCTGATCGACCGCAAACAGGAATGGGCGAAAGAAGGCCGCCTCTTGACTGGCCAACGCGGCGACCCGCTGCGTCAACGCCTGCCGCCAGGGCAGCACGAGGTGAAAAACTGGCCCGTGCTGGATCTTGGCATTCAGCCACGCCTGTCGCCCGACGCCTGGGCGCTTCAAATCGATGGGCTGGTGAGCGCGCCGCAGGTCTGGAATTGGGCGCTGTTCCAAGCGCAGCCGCAGCAGAAATTCCTGTCGGATATTCACTGCGTCACGGCTTGGTCGCGCTTCGATAACCGCTGGGAGGGGGTTTCGGCCCGGCATCTGCTGGGGCTCGTTCAACCACTGCCGCAGGCGCGGCACGTTATGCTGTATAGTGCCGATGGCTATACGACCAATCTACGCCTGGATCATTTCGGCGCAAAAGATGTGCTGCTGGCCCATTCCTGGGAGGGCGAGCCGCTAACCCACGAACATGGCGGACCGGTGCGGCTGGTCGTGCCGAAATATTACTTCTGGAAATCCGCCAAATGGCTGACGCGGATCGAATTCCGCGCCGACGATAAACCCGGCTATTGGGAAAATCGCGGCTATCACAATGAGGGCGACCCCTGGAACGAGGATCGCTACGATCGGTAAAATTTGAGGCGCTAAACTTTAAGTGCGAGCGATTCGCAAATTCATCTTGCTAGTGCGAGTCATTCTCAATATCTTCAGCGGC
>NZ_LAJY01000019.1 GCF_000963705.1 Elstera litoralis
CGCTGTTGGACGATATCGAAGGGCTGTTGACCAACAACCGCATCTTCAAGCAACGCACGGTCGATATCGGCGTGATTTCGGCGGACGAATGCTACGCCTGGGGTATGACCGGGCCGGTTTTACGCGCGGCCGGGATTCCCTGGGATCTGCGTAAGAGCCAGCCCTATGAAGTCTATGGCGAGCTGGATTTCGATATTCCCATTGGCAAGAACGGCGATTGTTACGATCGCTATCTAGTCCGTATCGAGGAAATGAAACAGTCGCTGCGCCTGATTAAGCAGTGCATCGCGCGCATTCCCGACGGCCCGGTGATGACCACCGACGGTAAAATCGCGCCGCCCAGCCGGGGCGCGATGAAGCAGTCGATGGAAGCGCTCATCCATCACTTTAAGCTCTATACCGAAGGCTATCACGTGCCCGCCGGGCAGACCTATGCGGCGGTCGAAGCGCCCAAGGGCGAGTTCGGGGTGTATCTGATCGCCGATGGCACGAATAAACCCTACCGCTGCAAAATTCGCGCGCCGGGGTTCGCCTTCCTTCAGGCGATGGATTTCCTCTCCAAGGGGCACATGCTGGCCGATGCGGTTGCGATTATCGGCTCGCTGGATATCGTTTTTGGTGAGATTGACCGATGAGCAGCGCTTCTCTTCCCGCCCATATGCATGAGCCGACCGAATTCACCTTCTCGCCCGAAAACCAGGCGACCGCGAAAAAGCTGATTGCGAAATATCCGGCGGGCCGCGAAGCCAGCGCCGTTATTCCGCTGCTCGATTTGGCGCAACGCCAAGCCGGGGGTTGGCTGCCGCGCGTGGCGATGGATCATGTCGCCAAGGTGCTCGAAATGCCGCCGATGCGCGTGTATGAGGTCGCCAGCTTCTACACGATGTTCAACCTGAAGCCCGTGGGGAGGCATTTCGTGCAGGTCTGCACGACGACGCCCTGCTGGTTGCGCGGCTCGGACCAAGTGGTCCACGCCTGCAAGAAGGAACTCGGCATCGATCTCGGCGAAACCACGGCGGATGGTCAGTTCACCTTGGTCGAGGTGGAATGCCTCGGGGCCTGCGTGAACGCGCCGATGGTGCAGATCAACGATGATTTCTATGAAGATCTCGACGAAGCCAGCACGGCTAAAGTGCTGCAAGCCTTGAAGGCCGGGCAGAAGCCAGCGACGGGGCCGCAGAATGGCCGTATCCGCGCGGCGCCGCTGGGCGGCCTCACGTCGCTGACCGATCTTCCCGCCGGTAAGAAGGAGCCCTCGTAATGTTGCGCGACCAGGACCGGATTTTCACTAATCTCTACGGCATCCAGGATTTCGGCCTTGCCGGTGCGCAAGCGCGCGGCGATTGGGATGGCACCAAAGCCATTCTGGAGAAGGGCCGCGAGTGGATCATCGACGAAACCAAAAAGTCGGGCCTGCGCGGGCGCGGCGGCGCGGGTTTCTCGACGGGCATGAAATGGTCGTTCATGCCGAAAGCCTCGGATCGTCCGCATTACCTCGTCGTCAATGCCGACGAAGGGGAGCCGGGCACCTGCAAAGACCGCGAAATCATGCGCCACGATCCGCATAAGCTGATCGAAGGCTGCCTGATCGCCTCTTTCGCCATCGGGGCCAAGGCGTGCTACATCTACATTCGTGGCGAATTCTGGCTTGAGGGGAATAACCTTGAGCGCGCGATTGACGAAGCCTATGCCGCCGGGTTGATCGGTAAGAACGCCTGCGGCTCGGGCTGGGATTTCGATCTTTACGTTCATCGCGGGGCTGGGGCCTATATCTGCGGCGAAGAAACGGCGCTGATCGAATCGCTGGAAGGCCGTAAGGGTCAGCCGCGCTTGAAGCCGCCGTTCCCGGCGGGTGCGGGCCTTTACGGTCTGCCGACGACGGTGAACAACGTCGAGAGCATCGCCGTGGTGCCGACGATCCTGCGGCGCGGGGCGGAATGGTTCGCCGGTCTTGGCCGTCCGAACAATACCGGCACAAAACTCTTCTGCATCTCGGGGCACGTGAATAACCCGTGCACGGTGGAAGAAGAGATGGGCATTCCGCTGAAAGAGCTGATCGAAAAGCATTGCGGCGGCGTGCGCGGCGGCTGGGATAACCTGCTGGCGGTTATCCCCGGCGGCTCGTCGGTTCCGGTTCTGCCGAAAGCGACCTGCGACACGGTGCTGATGGATTTCGACAGTTTGCGCGCCGAACGCTCGGGCCTTGGCACGGCGGCGGTGATCGTGATGGATCAATCCACCGACATCGTGAAGGCGATTGCGCGCCTGTCGAAATTCTACATGCACGAAAGCTGCGGCCAATGCACGCCGTGCCGCGAAGGCACCGGCTGGATGTGGCGCGTGATGGAACGCATGGTCAAAGGCCAGGCCGACATCGGCGAAATCGACATGCTGGAAGAGGTTAGCCGTCAGATCGAAGGTCATACGATCTGCGCGCTCGGGGATGCCGCCGCCTGGCCGGTTCAGGGGCTCATCCGCCATTTCCGTCCGGAAATGGAACGGCGCATTCTGGAGCGCAAAAGCGTTCCGGCACAGGCAGCGGAATAAGGGGCGGGGTGGGCTATGCCAAAACTAACGGTTGACGGCATCGAGGTCGAAGTCCCAGCGGGCGCGACCGTGATGCAGGCCTGCGAAGCCGCAGGCAAAGAAATTCCGCGCTTCTGTTACCACGAGCGCCTGTCGATTGCGGGTAACTGCCGCATGTGCCTCGTGGAGATGGAAAAGGCCCCGAAGCCGATTGCCTCCTGCGCCATGCCCGCCGCCGACAATATGGTCATCAAGACCGATACGCCGGTGGTGCAAAAAGCGCGCAAAGGGGTGATGGAGTTCCTGCTCATCAATCACCCGCTCGATTGCCCGATCTGCGATCAAGGCGGCGAGTGCGATCTGCAAGATCAAGCGATGGCCTATGGCCGCGACGGCTCGCGCTACCATGAAAACAAGCGCGCCGTGCCGGACAAGAATTTCGGCCCGCTGATTAAGACATTCATGAACCGCTGCATCCATTGCACGCGCTGCGTTCGCTTCATCTCCGAAGTCGCGGGCGAACCGGATTTGGGCGCAACGGGGCGCGGCGAGCATACCGAAATCGGCACCTTCATTGAAAAGGCCGTGAGTTCGGAGTTGTCGGGCAATGTCATCGACCTCTGCCCGGTCGGCGCGCTGACCTCGAAGCCCTATGCTTTTGCGGCCCGGTCGTGGGAACTGCGCAAGACCGAATCGGTCGATGTGCTGGACGCGGTCGGCGCAAATATCCGCGTCGATGTGCGCGGCGGGGAAGTGATGCGCGTGTTGCCGCGCCTCAATGAAGACATCAACGAAGAATGGCTGGCCGATAAGTCGCGCTATGCCCTTGATGGTCTGAAAAAGCGCCGGTTGGATAAGCCCTATGTGCGCAAGAACGGTAAGCTGGTGGCGGTCGAATGGCCGGAAGCTCTGGGCGCGGTCGCCCATAAGCTGACGCAAACCGCCCCGCAGAAAATTGCCGCCCTGGCGGGCGATCTGGTAGATGCCGAAAGCAGTTTCGCGCTGAAGCAACTCTTTACCAGCCTGGGCGTGACCAGTTTTGATTGCCGCACCGATGGCGCGGCAATCGGCGGCGGCGCGCGAGCAGGGTATCTGTTCAATACCGGCATCGCCGGGATCGAACAGGCCGACGTGGTGCTGCTGATCGGCAGCAACCCGCGCTGGGAAGCGCCACTGCTGAATGCGCGGCTGCGCAAGCGTTATCTGACGGGCGCGCTTACGGTCGCTTCAGTCGGCCCGCAGGTCGATCTGACCTATGGCGTCGAAGACCTGGGCAATGATCCGCAGGTGCTGGATTCGTTGCTGGAAGGCACGCACCCGTTTGCGGAAGTGCTGCGCGGGGCGAAGAACCCGATGGTTATCATCGGCATGGGCGCGCTGACGCGGGCCGATGGCGCGGCTAATCTGGCGGCGGCGCGCGGGATTGCCGAAGCCTATGGCATGATCCGCGACGGTTGGAACGGCTTCAATGTGCTGAACACGGCGGCGGGCCGGGTGGGGGCGTTGGATCTCGACTTTCTACCGCAGCCCGGTGGGCGCGATCTCGCCGGTATTCTGGCCGGGGCCGCGTCGGGCGAAGTGGAAATCGTATTCCTGCTGGGGGCCGATCTCGCCGATACCGCTGCCCTGAAGAATGCTTTCGTCATCTATCAGGGCCATCACGGCGATAGCGGCGCTGCCGTGGCCGACGTGATCCTGCCAGGTGCCGCCTATACCGAGAAGGACGCCACTTACGTCAATCTCGAAGGTCGGGCGCAGCGGGCCCAGCGGGCGACCTTCCCGGTCGGCGATGCGCGCGAAGATTGGAAGATCCTGCGCGCGCTCTCAGCCCTCATCGGAAAGACGCTGCCGTTCGACAGCCTGGGTGAGTTGCGGGCGCTGCTCGCGCAGACCGCGCCGAGCTTCGCTGCGGTGGGGCAGGTGACGCAGGCCGCCTGGGGGCCGTTTGGGGCTGCCGGGGAGCTTTCGACTGCGCCCTATGTTTACGCGATTTCCGATTACTACCGGACCGATCCAATTAGCCGTGCGTCTGAGACGATGGCGAAATGTTCGGCTCTGTTCGTTCATGGGCGTCAGCCCGACGATCTGCTGGAGCGGGTTGGGACCTATGGTTGATTTTTGGCAAGATTACGCGCTTCCGGGGGCGATTATCGTCGCCAAGATTGTCGCGATTATCGTTCCGCTGCTCGTCGCAGTGGCCTATTTGACCTATGCCGAACGCAAAGTTCTGGCGGTCATGCAGCTTCGCCGTGGCCCGAACGTGGTGGGGCCGTTCGGTCTGCTCCAGCCGCTTGCGGATGGCTTGAAGCTGTTCATGAAGGAAACCATCGTCCCAGCAGGGGCGAGCCGGGTTCTCTTCATCATGGCCCCGATGCTGACCTTCATTCTGGCAATGCTCGCCTGGGCGGTTATTCCGGTCGATCAGGGCTGGGTGCTGTCGGATATCAACGTTGGCGTGCTGTATCTTTTTGCGATTTCCTCGCTGGGGGTTTACGGCATCATCATCGCGGGGTGGGCGTCTAACTCCAAATACGCCTTCCTCGGCGCGCTGCGCTCGGCGGCGCAGATGGTGTCTTACGAAGTCTCCATCGGTCTCGTGATTATCACGGTGCTGTTGTGCGTGGGCTCGTTGAACCTGTCGCGGATCGTCGAAGCGCAAAAGACGGTGTGGTTCGTCATTCCGCTGCTACCGATGTTCGTGATCTACTTCATCTCGGCGCTGGCCGAGACGAACCGCTCGCCCTTCGATTTGCCGGAAGGCGAGTCGGAGTTGGTCGGTGGCTATTTCACCGAATATTCATCGATGACCTTCGCGCTCTTCTTCTTGGGCGAATATGCCAACATGATCCTCATGTCGGCGATGGGCTCGATCCTGTTCCTCGGCGGCTGGCTGCCCCCCATCGACATTGCGCCGTTCAACTGGGTGCCAGGGCCGATTTGGTTTGCGCTGAAAATCTGCTTCCTACTGTTCGGGTTCTTGTGGGTTCGTGCCACCTTCCCGCGCTTCCGGTATGACCAGTTGATGCGTTTGGGCTGGAAGATCTTCCTGCCGTTCTCGCTGTTCTATGTGGTCCTGGTCGCCGGAGTTCTGGTGGCGTTCGATTGGTTGCCGACGCCGTAAGGCGCGCGCGTTTGGGAAGGGAGACCCCTGTCATGGCATCCTTAGGCGCAACCGCGCGGAGCTTTATGCTCTGGGAACTGCTATCGGGCATGAAGCTGACCTTCAGCTATATGTTCAAGAAGAAGGCTACGCTGAACTACCCCTATGAAAAGGGCTATATTAGTCCGCGTTTCCGGGGCGAGCACGTCTTGCGTCGCTACGCGAATGGGGAAGAGCGGTGCATTGCCTGCAAGCTGTGCGAAGCGATTTGCCCGGCCCAAGCGATCACCATCGAGGCCGAGCCGCGCGACGATGGCAGCCGCCGCACGACGCGTTACGACATCGATATGACCAAATGCATTTACTGCGGCCTTTGCCAAGAGGCCTGCCCGGTCGATGCCATCGTTGAGGGGCCGAACTTCGAGTTCGCCACCGAAACGCGCGAAGAGCTTTTCTACAATAAAGCGAAATTGCTCGCGAACGGTGATCGTTGGGAGGTAGAAATTGCCGCCAATATCGCCGCCGACGCGCCTTATCGGTGAGAGCCCGTCATGATAATTCAAACGCTTGCCTTCTATCTTTTTGCCTCGATCTGCGTGGCCTCGGGCGTGATGGTGATTTCCTCGCGCAATCCGGTCTATGCGGTTCTGTATCTCATTCTGGCGTTCTTCAACGCCGCCGGGCTGTTCGTGCTGATGGGCGCGGAGTTTCTGGCCATGCTGCTCGTCGTCGTTTACGTCGGCGCGGTCGCGGTGCTGTTCCTCTTCGTGGTGATGATGCTCGACATCAACTTCACCGAATTGCGCCAAGGCTTCTTGCAGTATCTGCCCATCGGCGGGCTGATTGGCTTCATTC
This sequence comes from Elstera litoralis, assembly GCF_000963705.1. Lineage (GTDB taxonomy): Bacteria > Pseudomonadota > Alphaproteobacteria > Elsterales > Elsteraceae > Elstera > Elstera litoralis. The sequence continues at coordinate 6,482 of NZ_LAJY01000019.1, forward strand.
TACTGGTCGAACTGCTGCTGGTCTTAGGGTCTTGGGCGGTGTCGCCCGATGCCGGATCGGCCCTTCTGGCGAGTACGGCCAGCGTGGGCGGTAAAACCAACGCCCACGCGCTGGGCCGGTTGATCTACACCCATTACGCGCTGCTGTTCCAGGCCGCCGGGCTCGTGCTGCTGATCGCCATGATCGGGGCCATCGTGCTCACGCTGCGCGAGCGGGTAGGGGTGAAGCGGCAGAAGATCAGCACGCAGATTGGCCGTCGCCGGGAAGATGCGGTCGTTGTCGTTCAAGTCGAGTCGGGGAAGGGGATCTAACATGGTGATCGGTCTCGATCATTTCCTCACCGTTGCGGCGATTCTGTTCACGCTGGGGATTTTCGGCATTTTCCTGAACCGGAAGAATGTCATCGTTATCCTGATGTCGATTGAACTGATGCTGCTGGCGGTGAATATCAACCTCGTCGCCTTCTCCACCCATTTGCAGGATCTGGCCGGACAGGTTTTTGCCCTGTTCATTCTGACCGTTGCGGCCGCAGAAGCCGCCATCGGTTTGGCCATCCTCGTCGTCTACTTCCGTAATCGCGGCACGATTGCGGTCGAAGACATCAACATGATGAAGGGCTGATCCCGCGATGTATGCCGCCATCGTCTTTTTGCCGCTGATTGCGGCAATCCTGGCCGGGTTCGGCGGTCGCGTCCTTGGGGATCGCGGCGCTCAATTCGTTACCACGGTTGCCGTGTTCATCGCGGCTATCCTCTCGTGGGTCACGTTCATCGGGATCGCCTCCGGCGGCCCGGCCCATACGGTCGAGCTGCTGCGCTGGATCGACGTGGGCTCGCTCGACCTGTCGTGGGCCTTACGCATCGACAGCCTGTCGGCGACGATGCTCATCGTTGTCACCACGGTTTCGGCCTGCGTTCATCTCTATTCCATCGGTTACATGGAAGAAGATCCAGCCAAACCGCGCTTCATGGCCTATCTCAGCCTGTTCACCTTCTGCATGCTGATGCTGGTGACGGCGGATAACCTTGTTCAGATGTTCTTCGGTTGGGAAGGCGTCGGCCTCGCCTCCTATTTGCTCATCGGGTTCTGGTATCAGAAGCCTTCGGCGAATGCGGCGGCGATTAAGGCCTTCGTGGTCAACCGCGTCGGCGACTTTGGCTTTGCGCTGGGGATCTTCGGGATTTTCATGCTGTTCGACAGCGTTAATTTCGATGCCATTTTCCAGGGCTCGCTGGCGCAGAAAGATGCGACCTTCGTGTTCCTGGGCATGGAAGTCCATGCGATGACCACCATCTGCCTACTGCTCTTCGTCGGCGCGATGGGGAAATCGGCGCAGCTTGGGCTGCACACGTGGCTGCCGGACGCGATGGAAGGCCCGACGCCGGTGTCGGCACTGATCCATGCCGCGACGATGGTCACGGCGGGCGTCTTCATGGTCTGCCGCATGTCGCCGCTGTTCGAACTCGCGCCGGACGCGCTGACCGTGGTGACGATTGTTGGGGCCAGCACGGCCTTCTTCGCCGCCACGGTCGGCCTGACCCAGACCGATATCAAGCGCGTCATCGCCTATTCGACCTGCTCGCAGCTCGGCTATATGTTCTTCGCGGCGGGCGTGTCGGCCTATGGCGCGGCGATGTTCCACCTGATGACGCACGCTTTCTTCAAGGCGCTGCTGTTCTTAGGCGCGGGCTCGGTCATCCATGCGATGCACCATGAGCAGGACATGCGCAAGATGGGCGGGCTGGCGAAGCATATCAAAATCACCTATGCGCTGATGTGGATTGGGACGCTGGCGCTGTGCGGGATTCCGCCTTTCGCCGGGTTCTTCTCGAAGGATATCGTGCTGGAATCGGCCTATGCCATCGGCACGCAGGCGGGATATTACGCCTTCATCCTGGGCTCGATTGCCGCCTTCATGACAGCTTTCTACTCGGGCCGCCTGACGTTCCTGACGTTCCACGGCAAACCGCGTTGGGGGGCAGATGCCGATCACGGGCATGGTCACGAGGATCACGCTCACGGGCATGACGATCATCACGGCCATGCTCACACGCCGCACGAATCGCCCCTGGTGATGCTGGTGCCGTTGTTCGTGCTGGCGCTCGGTGCCATCGTCTCCGGCTACCTCGGCTATAGTATGTTCGTCGGCGATGGCCGGGAGCATTTCTGGGGTGCCGCGCTCTCTAATGCTTCCGGTCACGATACGCTGGAACATGCGCATCACGTGCCGCTTTGGGTGAAGCTGCTGCCGCTGGCGATGGGCGTTTCCGGGCTTGGCCTATCGTGGGTCTTCTACGTGAAGTCGCCGCATCTGCCGAACCAAGTCGCGACCAGCTTCCGGGGGCTCTATCTCTTCTCCTTGAACAAATGGTTCTTCGATGAACTCTACAACCTGATCTTCGTGCGCCCGTCGCTGTGGCTCGGCCGTCTGCTGTGGAAGCGCGGCGACGGCACGATCATCGACGGGCTCGGCCCGAATGGCGTGGCCTGGGTTACGGTTACGCTGTCGCGGCGGGTCTCGGTGCTGCAATCGGGGTTCGTCTATCATTATGCCTTTGCCATGCTGATCGGCCTTGTGGCCCTCGTAAGCTGGTATCTCTTTTCGCGGAACGGGTGATCCATGACCGGGCTACCGCTACTTTCGCTCGTTACCTTCCTGCCGCTGGTGGGTGTGGTGCTGGTGTTCCTGCTCCGGGGCGAAGACGCACGGGTGGCGGCGCAATCCCGTTGGATTGCCCTGCTGACCTCGCTGTTCGTCTTCGTGCTGTCCCTCCTGCTGTGGCTGAATTTCGACAGCAGCAATCCCGGCTTCCAGTTTGAGGAAAAACTCAATTGGCTGCCGGGAACCGGGGTGAGCTATCACGCCGGGATCGACGGAATTTCGCTGTTCTTCGTGCTGCTCTCGACGTTCCTGACGCCGATTTGTATTTTGTCGAGCTGGGAAGCCGTCGAGAAGCGCGTGAAGGAATATATGATCGCCTTCTTGGTCCTGGAGACCTTGATGGTGGGCATGTTCGCCGCCCTCGATCTCATCACCTTCTATATCTTCTTCGAAGGCGTGCTGATCCCGATGTTCATCATCATCGGGGTCTGGGGCGGACAGCGCCGGGTTTATGCGGCCTTCAAGCTGTTCCTCTATACGCTGGCAGGCTCGGTGCTAATGCTGGTCGCCATTCTGGCGATGTATTGGGACGCAGGCACCAGCGATATCGTGTCGCTGCTGAACCATTCCTTCCCGGCGGGCATGCAGACTTGGCTGTGGCTGGCCTTCTTCGCCTCTTTCGCGGTGAAGGTGCCGATGTGGCCGGTCCATACTTGGCTGCCCGACGCCCACGTGGAAGCGCCGACGGCGGGGTCGGTGATTCTGGCGGGCGTGCTGCTGAAGATGGGGGGCTATGGCTTCCTGCGCTTCTCCATCCCGATGTTCCCGCAGGCCACCGAGTTCTTCGAGCCGCTGATCTTCGTACTTTCTGCGGTTGCCGTGATCTATACCTCGCTGGTGGCTCTGGCGCAGGAAGATATGAAGAAGCTGATTGCTTATAGCTCGGTCGCCCATATGGGTTTCGTCACGATGGGGCTCTTCGCGCTCAATCAGCAGGGCATTCAGGGTGCAGTGTTTCAGATGCTGAGCCACGGGATTGTCTCGGGCGCGCTCTTCCTGTGCGTTGGCGTGGTCTACGATCGGCTGCATACGCGTGAAATTTCGCGCTACGGCGGCTTGGCCGAAAATATGCCGCGCTATGCCCTCGTCTTCCTGTTCTTCACCTTCGCGACCATTGGCCTTCCGGGCACGAGCGGGTTTGTTGGGGAATTCACCATTCTGGTCGGCGCCTATCAGGCGAATACCTGGGTGGCTTTCTTCGCCAGCACGGGCCTGATTTTGGGCGCGGCCTATTCGCTGTGGCTGTATCGCCGGGTGATTTTCGGGAAGCTTGAAAAGGCCGACCTGAAGTTGCTACCGGATCTGTCGCTTCGGGAAATCGTGATCTTCGCCCCACTGGTCATTCTGACCCTGTGGATGGGGATCTATCCGGCCTCCTTCATGGACCCGATGACGGGTTCCATCGAAGCGCTGGTGAAAAATTATAAAGCCGCACTGGCTGCCGCCGAGCCGATCTCGTTGACCGGCACGCTGCTGGCACTCGTGCAGTAAGGGGGTAGTGGTGGAACCGATGACCAACGTTTTTGCCAAGGTCGATCTGGCAACTGTTGTCCCCGAACTTTTCTTGGCGCTCGCCGCGATGGTGCTGCTGCTATCGGGCGCGTTTCTGGGTGAGAAGCGCGCGACCCGCGCCACGACAATCGGGGCGATCTTTGCCTTCGCGATTGCGGCGGTTTTCGTCGTGATGATGCCCTATGGCGATAGCGGGCGGGTGGCCTTCAACAGCCTCGTCCACGTCAGCGCTTTCACGGCCTTTCTCAAGGTCTTGATTTTGCTGGGTTCTGCCCTGGCCCTGGTGCTCTCCAGCGACTTCTTCGAAAAGGAGAAGATCGCGCGGTTCGAGTATCCGGTGCTGGTGGTGCTGGCGACCGTGGGGATGCTGATTATGGTCAGCGCCTATGATCTGATGACGCTCTATATGGGCCTCGAAATGCAGTCGCTGGCGCTGTATGTGATCGCCTCCTTCCACCGCGACAGCGCGAAATCCACCGAAGCGGGCCTGAAGTATTTCGTGCTCGGGGCTTTGTCGTCGGGGATGCTGCTGTACGGGATTTCGCTGGTCTACGGCTTTGCCGGCAGCACGAATTTCGCCATGCTGGCCCCGCTGCTGACCGATAACCCCGAAGCCGGGGTGGTGATCGGCATGGTCTTCATCATCGTCGGGCTGGCCTTCAAAGTCTCTGCCGTACCGTTCCATATGTGGACGCCGGACGTGTACGAGGGCGCGCCCACGCCGGTTTCGAGCTTCTTTGCCGCCGCCCCAAAAGTGGCCGCGATGGGCCTGCTGGTGCAGGTTCTCACTGGCCCGTTCGGCGGGATGGTGGGGCAATGGCAGCAGATTATCGTGTTCGTCTCCATCGCCTCGATGGTGTTCGGCTCGGTCGCCGCGATCAATCAACGCAATATCAAGCGCCTGATGGCCTATAGCTCCATCGGCCACATGGGCTTCACCCTCGTCGGTCTGGCCGCCGCCAATGCCGATGGCTTGACCGGCGTGCTGGTCTATCTCGCCGTCTATGTCGTGATGGGCCTCGGTACCTTCGCCTGCATTATCGCTATGCGGGTGAACGGCAAAGCGGTCGAGCAGATCGACGATTTGGCCGGTCTGTCGCGCACGCAGCCGCTGGTCGCGCTGGCCTTGGGCATGTTCATGTTCTCAATGGCAGGGATTCCGCCGCTCGCGGGCTTCTTCTCCAAGTTCTACGTGTTTCGCGCGGCGGTGCAGGCCGATCTATTCGCGCTGACGATCATCGGCGTGCTCGCCAGCGTCGTTGGAGCCTTCTATTACCTGCGCGTGATTAAGGTCATGTATTTCGATCAACCGTCGATCCAGTTCGACCGTATGGCTCCGGGCGTTGCCCTGGTTGCCGGAAGCACCTGTCTCGTTACGGCGCTGTTCTGGATTTATCCGGCGGCGATCATCAATGTGGCCGCCCGCGTTTCGACGCTGGTGATCGGGGGCTAACCTGTCGGGCTTGACCTTACCGCCCGGTTGGCGGTTGCAGGACTTCGAGAGCGTCGCCAGTACGATGGAACTGGCGACGCAAGCGCTTGTCGAGGGGGCAGGCGAGGGGCTCGTCATCCGGGCGCGCGAACAGGTTTCTGGACGCGGACGCCAGGGGCGCGTGTGGCGCAGCCCGGTCGGAAATCTTTATATGTCTATTCTGATCGACCCGGCCCCGACCCTAGCGGAAACGGCGCAGCTTTCTTTCGTTGCCGGGCTAGCTGTGTGGCGGGCGGTGTCCGATCTCGCGCCGGGGGCCGCGTTGCAACTGAAGTGGCCGAACGATCTGCTGCTCGACGGCGCAAAGCTGGCGGGGCTGCTGCTGGAAGTGCCCTATGCGGGCCGTCCAGCGGTCTTAGGGCTCGGCATCAATCTGCGCACCGCGCCGACCGACACTCCCTATTCTGCGACCTGCCTGCCGCCGCGCGCGACCGGGCCGGTGGATCGCGATGAGGCGACCGAAGCCGTGACCCTCCGCCTTGCCGAAACCCTGGGCCAATGGCGGCGCGAGGGCTTCGATTCGATCAGGCGCGACTGGCAGAGTGTCGCGCACCCCATTGGCACGCCGCTGACCGTGCGCCTCACGCCCGAAACGCCGATTCAGGGCAGTTTCGACGGCCTCGGACCCGATGGACACTTGCGCCTGAAGACGGCGGAGGGCGTGCGCCAAATTCCGGCAGGCGACGTTATTCTTGCTTAACCAATGTCTTGTATGAATTTATTGGCCCTGGCCGGTGCCGGGTGCGATGCTTTTTCAGGAAATCGCCATGCTGCTTGCCATTGACGCCGGGAATACCAATACCGAATTCGCGCTGATCGATGGCACCGAGCTGCGCAATTCCTGGCGCATGTCCACCGATCCGCGCCGCACCGCCGATGAATATGCCGTGTGGTTGACGCAGCTTATGGCGCTCGACGGCGTAACGCGCGACGCGGTAACGGCGAGCATTATCGCCACCGTCGTGCCGGAAGCCCTGTTCAATCTCACGGGCCTATGCCGCAAATATTTCAACGGCCCGCCGATGGTGGTCGGCGACCCGTCGGTGAAAATGACCATCCGCGCCGTCATCGACCGGCCCGAAGAGGTGGGGGCGGACCGGCTGGTTACGGCGCTTGCGGCGCGCGATCTCTACGGTTGCCCGCTGATCGTTGTGGATTTCGGCACGGCGACGACCTTCGACGTGATTGACGGCGATGGAAACTTTGCCGGTGGCGTGATTGCGCCGGGGATTAATCTTTCGCTGCAAGCGCTCTATATGGCCGCCGCCAAGCTGCCGCGCGTCGCAGTCCGCCCAACGCCGACGGTGATTGCGCGCAGTACTGTGCCCGCGATGCAGTCCGGCGTGTTCTGGGGCTATATCGGGCTCATCGAGGGGCTCGTTCGGCGCATGCGTGCCGAGCTTGGCCAGAATGTTCCCGTTGTTGCAACTGGCGGGTTAGCCCCTATGTTTGCAGGCGCGACGGACCATATAACCCATATCGACCGTGACCTTATCATGCGCGGCCTTGTCACTCTCTATCAGCATAATCGTTTGGAATCATGATCGACGGCACCCCCCTACACACCGCTATCGCTGCCCGTGGCGAACTTCTTTTCCTACCGTTAGGGGGCGCAGGGGAAATCGGGATGAACCTCAACCTCTTTGGCTATAATGGCCAATGGGTGATGGTCGACCTCGGCGTTACCTTCGGCGACGATAGTCAGCCGTCGATCGACGTGATTATGCCCGACCCGGTTTTCATTGCCGAACGGCGCGAATCGCTCATTGGGATTGTGCTAACCCACGCCCATGAGGACCATCTGGGCGCGGTCCCTTACCTCTGGCGTCGCCTGGGCGGACCGCCGATCTATTGCACCCCCTTTACCGCCAGTGTGCTGCGCAAGAAACTGCCCGAGCATGGCTTGTCGCGCGAGGTGGTGATTCACGAAGTGCCGCTGTCGGGGGAATTCACCCTCGGGCCGTTCCGCTTCCAGATGATTACCCTCACGCACTCGATTCCCGAGCCGAACGCGCTGGCCATCCATACGCCGGTCGGCACGGTGCTGCATACGGGCGACTGGAAGTTCGATCCCGAGCCGCTGATCGGCGATGTGACCGATTTCGACGCGCTGCAAAAGCTGGGCGATAAGGGCATTCTGGCGCTGATCGGCGATTCGACCAATGTGTTCAAATCCGGGGAAGCCGGGTCGGAAGCGGCGGTACGCGAAAGCCTGAAGGAGTTGATCGGCCAGTTTAACAATCGGGTCGCAGTGGCTTGTTTTGCTTCGAATGTCGCGCGGTTAGAGAGCATCGTCGTCGCGGCCGCCGCCAACGGTCGCCGCGTGGCGCTGGTCGGTCGCTCGCTGCATAAGATGGTCGAGAGCGCGCGCGAAAACGGCTATCTCAAGTCCATGCCCGCGCTGATCTCGGAAGACGAGGTCGGTTATCTGCCCGCCGAAGAAGTGCTGCTGCTGTGCACCGGAAGCCAGGGCGAACAGCGCGCGGCGCTGGCGCGCATCGCCTCCAACGATCATCCGCACGTCACCTTGGAAGAGGGCGATGCGGTGATTTTTTCCTCGCGCATTATTCCGGGGAATGAAAAATCCATCGGGCGGCTGCACGATAAGCTGATCCGCCAGGGCATCGAAGTGGTGACGGAGCAGGATCACTTCATCCACGTCTCCGGCCATCCGGCGCGCGACGAATTGGCGCGCATGTATGCGATCACCCGCCCAAAAATCGCCGTGCCGGTGCATGGCGAAGTGCGCCATCTGCACGAACACGCCGAACTGGCGCGGGAATGCCAAGTGCCGATTGCGATGGTGGTGGAGAATGGCGACGTGCTGCGCCTTGCCCCCGGCGAGCCGATGATTCTCGATAAAGTGCCCACGGGTCGCTTGGCGGTCGATGGCAACCGGCTCATTCCTCTGGGCGGCTCGGAGCTGAAGCAGCGCCTGCGCCTCACCTATAATGGGTTGGCCGTGGCAACACTGGTGCTCGACAAAAAGGGTAAGCTTCAGGCCGATCCAGTGCTCACTCTGCACGGGCTTGTCGATGCCGAGCAGGACGAAGGGCAAATCCTTATCGATAAGGCGCTGGATGCCATCGAAGATGTGGTCGATGCCTTCGCAGCCGGTGGGCGCGGCGGTGACGATACGCTGCTGCGCGATGCCGTGCGGGCGGCGGTGCGACGCATAATCCATAGCGCCATTGGCCTGAAGCCGGTAACAGAGGTGCATCTCATCCGCCTATAGGATGAAGAACGCCAGGGGGAGGATGCGGGGATGATCGGACGGTTGAACCATGTGGCCATCGTCGTGCCGGATTTAGCGGCGGCGACGGCGCTCTATCGCAACGCACTGGGCGCGACCGTCTCCGATCCGGTCGATGTGCCCGCCCACGGCGTCACCACCGTCTTCGTTCTGCTGCCGAACACGAAAATCGAACTGCTGCATCCCTTGGGCGAAAACTCCCCGATTGCCGGGTTTCTCGCGAAAAATCCGGCGGGCGGCATGCATCACATTTGCTATGAAGTCACCGATATCCGCGCCGCCCGCGATCATCTCCTGGCCGAAGGCGCGCGGGTGTTGGGCGACGGCGAGCCGAAGATCGGCGCGCACGGGCTGCCCGTGCTGTTTCTGCACCCGAAGGATTTCTGCGGGACGCTAGTGGAGTTGGAGGAGGTTGCGGCGGCATGAATTGGGTTTCGGGAATCGTCGTTTATACGATCACCTGGTGGGTCGTGCTCTTCGCCGTCCTGCCGTGGCGGGTGACGACCAATCAGCAAAAGGGCCGGGGCGAAATGGCGGGCGCGCCGGATAATCCGCATATTCTCTATAAGGCGATGTGGACAACGATTATCGCCACGATCGTTTTCGGGGGGATCTACGCGGTGATCGCCGCCGACCTGATTTCGTTTCAGGATATGGCCGACCGCATGGGCCGGTATTAGAGGCTAGACGCTGCCGCTCGCTTCAGTCATGCTTCTGTAACAGTCTCTCGACCCGCATTCCCCGCTTTATGGGGGAGCGCCGATAAGGGGGTGTTGCCGCGCCAATGACCGGGCTGATTAACCTTGCGGATTTCCGGCCGAACCGTCACCGGGTGACGTTCAACAAGGCCGAATTGCAGGAAATCCTGAATATTTATAGCCGCCGTGTCGCCAAAGGAGAGTGGCGCGATTACGCTATTGATATGAGCGGCGGGGCGGCGATGTTCTCCATCTTCCGCTCGTCGTACGAACTGCCGCTCTACAGCATCGTCAAGCACGCCAGCGCCCGCCAGATTGATTTTGTCCTCATGAGTCGCGGCCAAAAACTGCGGCAAGAGCG
>NZ_LAJY01000190.1 GCF_000963705.1 Elstera litoralis
AGCCATGGTTGCTAACCTCCATCAGCGTTGCCCCTTGCTCTGCACGTTGCGTGCCAATCTGAACAACGCCTCTGATGCCTATGATAAATAACAGATAATCATAGGATGTGCGAGGGGAAACTATCGGGCATAGCGCTAAAACCCGGTGGAGGAGGCCCGTTTCCATCGTGCTTGCCCGTCAATCGGGAACTTCTTGCCCAGTCAAATCGGTCTAAGAGACTGAAATTAAGCCGAGACCGTCGGTTCGGGGGCTGGGTTCAAGCAACCGAGAATGATGTGATCGGCCCAGCGATCACCCAAGCGCCAGTAGCGGGGAAGCTGCGCTTCAATGGCCCATCCGGCTTTCACGAACGCGCGGGCCGATCCTTCATTGCCGCCATAGCACCCGGCGTAAAGACGGTTGAGATGCAGTTGCTCGAACGCGTAGCGGGTGAGGGCCGCAATCGCCTCGGTCGCAAGCCCCCGGCCCCAAACCGACTTATCGCCGATGAGAAGGCCGATATCGCCGCGCGCATGCTCCCGGTTAACCGGGCCGAGTTTGATATTGCCGACGTGGCGATTATCGTCCTTCAGGAACATTCCGAGCAGCAGCGCATCGGGGTTTTGGTTCATGCTGCGGATGAAACCTGCGAGGCTTTCGGGCGTATGCTGACTGAAGCGGGCCTCTAGGAAGCGCAAGATTTCTGCATCCTGCATCCACGCCAGATAGGGGCCGGTCGCGGCGTTTTCCTCCAGCGGGCGCAGCCAGAGTTGGGGAGTTTCAAGCGCGCCAGTGAAAATCATGCCTATCTCCGCAAAACATGGCCGCAGCCAAGCAGGTATTGTCGCAGTTTAACGATATTATTGTCGGAGAAGACCAGCATGGTGCCGAGCCCAAGCGCATCGACGCCCGCCGCCATCGCGGCATCGAGATGATCCAAGGTTCCAGCCCCGCCCTCTAGAATGATCGGCACTGAAACGGCGTCGGCGATCATCCGGTAAAGATCGAGATCGAAGCCAAGGCGCGTGCCTTCCCGATGGACGGCCATCAGGCGAATTTCGCCCGCGCCCCGCTCCACGGCTTCTTTTGCCCAGGCAACCGGCGTGCGATTTCCAACGATACCGCCGGTGCGGTAATCATAGATATAATAGGTGCCGGATTCATCCTGGAGAACATCAAGCCCCAGTACGACCGCCTGCGCGCCGAAACGCCGGGCAACCGCATCCAGCAGATCGGGATTATCCAGCGCCGGTGCGGTGAAGGCCAACTTGTCGGCCCCGGTTTGCATGGCCTTCTGGGCCAGATCGAAGCTGGTCAACCCACCACCGAGGGTGAGCGGCATGGTGCATTCTTCGGCAACTTTAGCAAAAGCGCTGAAATCCGGTGCCCGGCCCGCGCGGCTGGCGTCGATATCGACCAGCAGAACCTCATCGGCGTCCTGGGCGGCATGGGCGCGGGTAATGCTGGGGGGATTGCCCGCGTCGCGGTGCTCGCCATACCGCACGCCTTTGACAAGACGGCCCTGGCGCAGCAACAGGGTAGGGATCAGACGGCGGGTCAGCATAAACGGTCAGACCTTCCAGCGCATAAAATTCGCAATGAGCTTTTCGCCCTCCACCTGGCTTTTCTCCGGGTGGAATTGCGTTCCGAAGACGGTTTCGGTGCGAATAGCGGCGGGTACGGGGCCATCGTAATCGGCCTCCCCGGCCAGCACGGACGGGTCGAGCCCGCTCATTTCATAAGAATGGGCGAAATAATAGAAAGTGTCGCGATCCAGAATGCCGGGCGGCGGCGCGGCCCCGCCTTCCGGCTTATGCACCTTGTTCCAGCCCATATGCGGCACCCGGCGGCCCGGCTTTTCTTCGAGCCGCGTGACCTTACCCTTCACCCAACCAAGCCCCTGATGAACGCCATATTCATGCAGTTCTTCCGCCAAAAGCTGCATGCCGACGCAGATGCAGAGCATGGGGGTTCCGCCCTTACGCACCGCCTCGTTCAGCGCCTCCACATAGCCACCCGCGCGCAAGCGGTCCATCGCCGTGCCCGCCGCCCCGACGCCGGGAAGCAGAATGCGATCGGCGGTGAGCAAATCCTCCGGTCCCCGGCTGAGATCTGCGTCCCAGCCTGCGCGCCACACGGCTTGCTTGACCGACGCGATATTGCCTGCGCCGTAATCGACGATAATGAGATCGCTCATCTAAACTGCCTCCGCGTAAGGGCGGTGGAAGAGGCGGCTATTGTGCCTCTTCGGGCCGTTTGCCCATCTCGACCATCTTCTTCCATTCCGCATAATCCCACGGCACGTCTTTATTGCAGTTGCTCTGGCAGCTCTCGCAACTGGGCATGACGCGGGGGGCGACCACATGCGGCTCCACGAGATCCATAAAATGCTGCTCGTCGATGCCAAGAATATCGAGGAAGATATCCAACGCCGCCGGGCGCTTGCCGTCATACTCCGCCACCAGCTTTTCCGCCGTGGCCCGGTCCATGCGGTGATTGCGGATATCGATGGAGGTGACGTGGGTGGTGCGACCAAAGCCGCGCTTCAGCCACTTCAAATAGTCGCGCACGCCCTGCACGAAGCATTCGATCTTCTCGTAATCGTACTCCGGCGGCACGCCTTCGACCTGATCGCCCTTCCAATCCAACTCGCGCTTAATAATATCGACCTGCTTGCGCACGTCCCACGGAATGAAATGCCCGAGGAAGACGGAGCGAACGCCGAGTTTGCGCAAATCGCGCGCGGGCGGAAAGGTGAA
>NZ_LAJY01000191.1 GCF_000963705.1 Elstera litoralis
TTGGGAGTTTCTGACCTATCTGCACGATATCGGGCGGCGGAAGGCCAAGCAGTTTTTGGCGCTGCATTTCGATAAGATCGGTACGGAAAGCTCCACCAATATTCGGGAAAAATTTCTCTAAGGGCTTGCAGATGGAAACGGCGGTGTTGGCGTGAGCGTTGCTTCTCAATCGGGATCGGCTTTGCTCTCCCGCGCCGCCGTTATTGCGACGGCGATGATGTTCGGCCTCTCTTATAGTCTCAGCGCGGCGTTGATTGCGCTCGACTTGGCGGGGCAGGGGCATAGCGAAACCCTGATCGGCGCGAATGTGGCGATGCACGCGGTGGGCGTTCTGCTCACGGCGATGATCTTGCCGAAGATCGTGGCGCGCTTAGGGCTGCGGCGGCTGGTGATTCTGGCGCTGCTGCTAGCGGCGGCGGTGCTGGTCGCCTTTCCGGCGCTGCCGTTCCTGTGGCTGTGGTTTCTGCTGCGGGTGCTGCTGGGGGCTTCCTCCGAAGTGCTGTTCGTTCTGTCTGAAACCTGGACGAACAGTCTCAGCACCGAAGAAACGCGGGCGCGGTGGATGGCGACTTATACGGCCGCCCTCTCGGTTGGCTTTGCGCTCGGGCCGATCATTCTGTCGCTGGTCGGCCTACGGGGTTCACGCCTTACGTTATTGGCGCGGTGATGACGCTGGCGGCGGCGGCGTTCGTCGCCTCTCCAAAGGTGGTGGCGCCGATTTTCGAAGAAGCCGCCGAGGGCAGCCCCTTGCGCTTCATGCGCTTAGCCCCGCTGGCGATTGCGGCGACGGTGCTGAATGCGGCGATTGAAACGGCGGGCCTGTCGTTCCTCGCGATTTATGCGGTCAACCTTGGCTGGGCGAGCGACGAGGCCCCGCGCCTGATGTCCTGTATGATGATCGGCGCAATTCTGCTGCAATTGCCGATTGGCTGGTTGGGCGATAAGGTTAATCGCTTCCGGCTGGTGGTGACGCTGGCGGCGCTCTCGACCCTGGGGGCTTTGGCCTGGCCGTTCGTGCTACACTCGCCGCTGCTGACCTATGCGTTGCTGTTTGTGTGGGGCGGAACCTTCGTCGGCATCTATACGCTGATGCTCACCATTGTCGGCAGCCGGTTTCAGGGGGCCGAACTGGTCGGCATTTATGCCGCGATGGGGCTAATGTGGGGCGGCGGTGCGCTGCTGGGGCCGATGCTCGCGGGGCTGGCGATGGAAGGCTTCACCCACGGGCTCGCCTATTTCATTGCGGCGGCCTGCGCGGGCTTCGGGGTCTTTGCGGTTCTCAGTCGGCGGGAGGCGAAATGACAAAGGCGGTCGTCGGCGGTGGTGCGAAGAAAGTTCTCTACGCGCTGAAAACGGCAACGCGGATGGGGCTGGAGAATACCGCCAAAGCCCTTACGGCGAAGAATGCCTGCAAAGCCTGCGCCCTCGGCATGGGCGGCCAGAAGGGCGGCATGACCAACGAGGCCGGGGAGTTTCCCTCGGTCTGCAATAAATCCATCCAGGCGCAATCGACCGATATTCAGCCCGGCATTCCCGCCGACGTCATCACCCATTCGCTAAGCGAATTGCGCGAATTGGATGGGCATGAGTTGGAGCATCTGGGCCGCCTCGCCTTTCCGATCTATAAGGCCGCCGGGGCTGACCGCTATGCGCCGGTGAGTTGGGAGTTCGCGCTCGATTTGGCGGCGGAACGCTTTCGCCGAACCCATGCGGCGCGGAGTTTTTTCTATACCTCCGGGCGTTCGTCCAACGAGGCCGGGTTCGTGCTGCATCTGTTGGCGCGGCTCTATGGCACGAATAACGTCAATAATTGCTCCTACTACTGCCATCAGGCGACCGGCGTCGGGCTCGATACCACCATCGGCACCGGCACGGCGACGGTGGAGATGGAAGATCTCGACCGCTGCGACTTTATTCTGGTCATCGGCGCGAACCCCTCCTCCAATCACCCGCGCTTTATTCATAAGCTGAAAGGCGTGCGCGACCGGGGCGGGGCGGTAGTGATGATTAACCCGGCGAAGGAAGCGGGGTTGGTGCGCTTTGCCCTGCCAAAAAGCCTGAAATCACTGGCGAAAGGCGGCGATTGGATCGCTTCCGACTATCTTCAGCCCCGGATTGGCGCCGATTTGGCGGTTTTGAAGGGGCTGGCGAAGGCGATTTTGGAGAATTCGGCGCAAAATGTCGAATTTATTACAGAATATACCGAGGGATTCACCGAACTCGCCGCCGATATCGCGGCAACGCCTTGGGCCGAGATCGAGCGCCGCACGGGCCTGTCGCAAGCTGAAATCAGCCGGGTCGCGGGTCTCTATACGGCGGCAAAAGCGGCGGTGATCGCCTGGGGCATGGGGATTACCCACCATCTGCACGGGGTTGCGAACGTCGAATATATCGCCAATCTCGCCCTCTTGCGCGGGCAGATCGGGCGATTGGGCGCGGGGTTGCTGCCGTTGCGCGGCCATTCCAACGTGCAAGGCATCGGCACGATTGGGGTGAAGCCGGTCCTGGCGGCGGATGTGCTGCGCCGGATGGAAGACACTTTGGGCGTAACGCTTCCCACCACCAAGGGCATGGATACGATGGCCTGCATGCAGGCGGCCCATCGCGGCGCGATCGATGCGGCGCTCATCATGGGCGGCAACCTCTATGAAGCCAATCCAAATAGCCGCTTTTCGGCGGAAGCCTTGGCGAAGATCGGCTTCAAACTGTTCCTCACCACCACGCTGAACAAGGGTCATATCTATGGCCATGATGAGAGCGAAGCGCTGGTGCTGCCCGTGACGGCGCGCGATGAGGAGTGGCAGCCGACCACGCAAGAATCGATGTTCAATTATGTCCGCCTGTCCGATGGCGGCATTCGGCGGCTAAAAGACGTTCGCCCCGAAACCGATATTCTGTGCGATCTGGCCAAGCGCCTGCTGCCGGAAAGCCCCGTCGATTTCACCGCTTTCAAGGCCCATAAAACCATTCGGGAAGCGATTGCTAAGATCGTTCCGGGGATGGAAGCCTTGGCCGATATCGATGTCGCGAAGCAGGAATTCCACATCGCGGGCCGCGTTCTGCACACGCCGCGCTTCAAGACTGCCTCGGGCAAAGCGCGCTTCGTGACGCAGCCGCTGCCGCCGGTTGATAGCGGGCTGTTGCTGACGACCGTGCGCTCGGAAGGTCAGTTTAACTCGATCATTTACGAGCGAACCGATTCCTACCGGGGCGGGCTCGACCGGATGAGCGTGATGATGCACGCCGACGATATTGCCGCCCACGGGCTTGCCGATGGCGATGCGGCCACGCTCGAATCCGATCACGGCATTATGGCGGGTGTCACGGTCCGCGCCTTCGATATCGCGCGCGGCTCGGTCATGGCCTATTACCCGGAAGCCAATGTTCTAACGGGGTGCGCCGTCGATCCGCGCAGTCATACCCCGGCGTTTAAATCGACTCCTGTCAGGCTGCGCAAAGCCGTATAAACTCGCCGGGGTCTTTTCAGAAAGGGTTTCTTATGCTGCATGTTGTCGCCATCGTCACCGCCAAACCCGGCAAGCGCGCCGAGGTTCTGGCCCAGTTTAGGGCGATTGTTCCCACGGTTCTCGCCGAAGCGGGGTGCATCGAGTATGGCCCCACGGTCGATGCCGGCGTTCCCGGTCTGCCGGCGATGGGGCCGGATGTGTTCGTGGTGATCGAAAAATGGGAGAGTGCTGAAGCGCTCGCCGTTCATTCCAAAGCGCCGCATATGCTGGCCTATGGGGCCGCAACCGCCGATTTGGTGGTCAGCGTGCGCGTTCACGCGCTCTCGCCCGTGTAAAAAGGGGGGGGCTCGCGCCGCTCTGTTTGCCAAAGCGGCTGTAAACTCAGTGGATTTTTAAGCCTATGGTTTAGGCTACCGTTTTCTATGCCGCTGCGTCGGACACGAGGAATTAAGGGATGAAGATTTCTCTCCTTCATACAGTTGTTTTCAATTTTATTAAATTTTATGTCTTCATTTTTCTGTATGGACTTTTAGGGCCATATGAAAGTTTGAAAGTGTTTGGTTATTCTTCGTTATTTACGGTAGTGGCTTTTGTTGTGTACGCTATAGCAATGGCGAAAATAAAATTTAAAAATTATTTCTGTTTTATTTTTATTCACGCTAACTTTGACAATTACTGGTTATTTAGAATTGAAATTAAATATATTTAATAATATTTTGGAAGGGAGTTTTATGCTTTTATATTCTCCAGGGTTTTGGTCAGCTTACGGTGAACATTTTTATAGGTCTATTTTTGGATTCAAGGACGCCACCTTCCTTGTAATTTTCACAGTAAATTTCTGCCTCTACACGTCTTTATATATGTTATCGCAATCCACCTGGTCTTTCTTGAGAAAGCGAGTGACTGCTCTCAAGAAAAAGGAATCCTGATTAAAAACGATGCGGACCAGCGTCCTAATCCGCCTAACCTTCTGGAGTTGTCATGACCTCTTCCTTCACCCTCGCACTGCATGGCGGCGCTGGCACCATTTTACGCGCCACGATGACCGAAGCGCGCGAGGCGGAGTATCGCGCTGGGTTGGCGCGGGCGCTACACGCGGGCTATGCCGTTCTGGCGGCGGGCGGTTTGGCGCTCGATGCGGTGACGGCGTCGGTCTGCGTGCTGGAGGATGAGCCTTTGTTCAACGCCGGGCGCGGCGCGGTGTTCAACACGGCGGGCACGCAGGAGATGGAAGCCTCGCTGATGGATGGGCGGGACTGGCGCGCGGGGGCGGTGACGATGCTCTTCGGCCCGAAGAACCCGATTTTGGTGGCGCGGGCGGTGATGGAGCGCACTGAGCATGTTTGTCTGTCGGGCGACGCGGCGGCGCGTTTGGCCGAGGAAGCGGGGTTGCCGTTCGGGGATACGGATTATTTCTTCACACAAGCGCGCTGGGATGCGCTGGCCGAAACCTTGCGTCTGAACGCCGAAGGGGTGGATGACGGCGACGAGAGCCGCAAGCATGGCACCGTGGGCGCGGTCGCGCGCGATGCGGCGGGCAATCTGGCGGCGGCAACCTCCACCGGGGGGCGCACGGCGAAACTGGCCGGGCGCATTGGCGATACCCCTATTCTTGGCGCGGGCACCTTTGCCGATAATGCTTCCTGCGCCGTTTCCTGCACGGGGCACGGCGAAAGCTTCATGCGACGGGTTACTGCCCATGAACTCAGCGCCCGCATGCGCCATCGCGGTGAAGACCTGCGCACCGCCGCCGACCAGGTGGTGATGGGCGATCTTGCCGAGATCGGCGGCGCGGGCGGCCTCGTCGCGGTCGGGGCCGACGGCAGTTTTGCGCTCCCCTTCAACTGCGAGGGCATGTATCGCGGCCATATCGGCCCCGATGGGATGGCCTGGACCGGGATTTACCGGGAAGATTTGGTCGCAACCGCCTTATAGATCGGTCTCAGGTTTGGGGGCTTTGCCCGAATGCCCGGCGTGGGTGTCGAGCGTGATGCCCAAATGCTCGCGCGCCGCCGCATAAAGCTCCTCCGGAACGGGCTTCGGCTTCGTGTCGATTCCTTTGCCGAGGCAATCGGCGATCAACTTTAGGCTTTCGACGCGGGCGTGCTGCTTGTCGTTCGCCGACACCACGTGCCAGGGCGCGTCTTTAGTGGAGGTGCGCTTCAGCATCTCCTCAATCGCCTCCTCATAGGCAGGGCGCTGCCGCCAGTTGCGGATATCTTCGTAGGTTAGTTTCCAACGCTTCAGCGGGTCTTCGATGCGGCGGATGAAGCGTTCGCGCTGCACATCGGCGGAGACGTGTAGGAAGATCTTGACGATCCGCGCGCCATCGGCGGCATGCAGCGCTTCGAAATGATTGATCTCATCATAGGCGCGCCGCCACGCGACGGGTTTGGCGAAGCCTTCCACACGCTCCACCAGCACGCGCCCGTACCAGGAGCGGTCGAACACCGAGATTTCGCCATAGGCGGGCAGGCGTGTCCAGAAGCGGTGCAGATAGTGATTGGCCTGTTCGGCGGGCGTGGGGGCCGCAATCGGCCACACTTTAAAGCCGCGCGGATCGAGCACGCTGGACAGGCACCGGATGGTGCCGCCTTTGCCTGCCGCGTCCCAGCCTTCGAACACAATCATCGCGCGCTCGTGGGTGCCAAGATAGGCCTGCTGAATAAGCATCAGCTTATCTTGCAGGCGCGTGAGTTTCTTCTGATAGGTGTCGCTATCGAGCTTGGCGCTGAGATCGACGGCATCAAGGTGGCGGGTTCGGCTCATAATCTTCCTACGATGGGCGTCATTTTTAGGCTTAAAGCTAAGCGCCTTTCCGGGGGGCAGGGGAAGCGGAAACGCGTGCCGGTCAAGACCGGCGCTTAATATTCACATACGACTTCTTTCTTTTTGAATGAAGATAAAATACTATTTTCAACCTAAGATTTTAATAAACATTAAGATAGGGGAGCACCCGAGAATCATGTCGAACAGCTTAACTTTTGAGATCGTTAACGACAGCGGACAGGATGATGGCAGCGTCTATCTTCTGCTGACGGGGGAAAGCATCGGCTTTCCGACAAGCCCTGCGCAGGTCACGCCTGCCGTCGTTAACCTGCCGCAGGCAAGTGGGGACTCGGCCACCTCCTCGCTGCTCAATGCGCTCGGCACGAGCACGACCTTTGTATCGCCCCTAACCGGGGCCACGCTGCCGGTCTATTCCTTCGATCTTGATACGATCGTGTCGGGGCGGCTGCTGATTTCCTTCGGCACGGCGATTACCTATTCGGGCGGCACCGCGCCGACCGCGATCCAGGAAAATTTTCGTTGGGATAAGATGGAGTTCGGCTATCCCGGATCGGGGGCCGATCTAACCTCGCTCGATTTCTTCGGTATTCCGCTGCAATTCGATTTTATCGATAGCGCGGGGACGATCCTTGAAACGGCAACCTTCTATTCATCGACCGCGACGCTG
>NZ_LAJY01000192.1 GCF_000963705.1 Elstera litoralis
GCAGGCGCGCTGCCGCCATCGGTGCCGAAGCCGCCAAGGATGACGTTGAAGATCGAGCGGTTCATGCCCTTACACATAATGTAGGACAGAATCGCGCCGGAGGAGCCGACGAGCGCCCCGGTGATAATCAGCAGATTGTTATGCAGTGTGAAGCCGATGCCCGAGGCCGCCCAGCCGGAATAGCTGTTCAGCATCGAAATCACCACGGGCATATCCGCGCCGCCGATTGGCAGGATGAGCAGAAACCCAAGGGCCAGCGAGACGAGGCAGAGCAGGATAAAGGCCATCCAGCTTTGATCGATGCAGAACCACACGGTCAGCCCGACAATGGCAATCCCAAGGCCCGCGTTCAGCAGATGCTGCCCCGGAAACACCAAGGGCTTGCCGGAAATCAGCGCCTGGAGCTTGCCGAAAGCGATGATCGAGCCGGTGAAGGTCACGGCCCCGATGGCAAGGCCGATGGCCATTTCGATGCGGCTAATCAGCTTAATGCCGTTCGCATCGGTAATGCCGTAGCCGTCGGGGGCGGAGAAGGTGGCGAGCGCCACGAACACCGCCGCAAGCCCGACGAGGCTGTGAAAAGCCGCCACCAACTGCGGCAGCGCCGTCATTTGGATGCGCCAGGCGATGAAGGAGCCGACCGACCCGCCGATGAGAATAGCGACGAGGATGAGCCAGTAGCTCAGCACATGCGGCCCGGCGAGGGTGGTGATAATGGCAATCGCCATCCCGACAATGCCGAAGAGATTGCCCTGCCGCGCCGTTTGCGGGCTGGAGAGCCCCCGCAGCGATAGCACGAACAAGACGGAGGCGACGAGATAGAGCAGCGCCGATAGGTTTTCAGACATGGTCGCGCCCCCCTACTTCGTCTTTTTCTTGAACATCGACAGCATGCGATGCGTGACGATGAAGCCGCCGAAGATATTCACGCTGGCCAGAATGACGGCGAAGAAGCCCATCACTTTGGCAAAGCTAATATCGGCAGGCCCGGCGGCAATCAGCGCGCCGACAATGATGACGGAGGAAATGGCGTTGGTCACGCCCATCAGCGGCGAATGCAGCGCGGGCGTTACCTTCCACACCACGTAATAGCCGACGAAACAGGCGAGAAGGAAGACCGTGAGGCCGAAAATCGCGGGATCGACGCCGCCGTGGGCCGCTGCGGTGGCCGCGACGGTTTTGGCGTTGAGTGCGAGGGCCTGGATCTCGCCTGCAAGCATTTGGGCTTGGTCGGCAACGCCCGAGGCGGCGCGTTGAAATTCTTCAGGAGACATGGCGCACCTCAGGCTACGGGCTTGACGAGCGACGGATGGACCAGCGCGCCGCCCTTGGCGATCAGGCTGGCCTTCACAATCTCGTCGTCTTCATTGAGGGTGAGTTTCTTCGTCTCTTTATCGACCAGCGGCGTGAGGTACGCCAGCAGATTGCGGGCGTAGAGGGCGCTCGCGTCGGAGGCAATCAGGCTCGGCATATTGGCATGGCCAATAATCGAAACCCCATGCTTCACGGCGATTTGTGCGAACTCCGCAAGCTCGCAATTGCCGCCTTGCTCGACCGCCAGATCGACAATCACTGAGCCCGGCTTCATGCTTTTCACCATCGCTTCCGTCACCAAAATCGGGGCTTTGCGGCCGGGAATAAGGGCGGTGCAGATGACGATATCCTGCTTTTTGATCGTCTCGGCGATCAGGGTCGCCTGCTTTTCCTTATAGCTCGCGCTCATTTCCTTGGCGTAGCCACCGGCGGTTTGCGCCTGCTGGAATTCCTCGTCGATCACGGCCACGAAGGTTGCGCCCAGGCTTTCCACCTGTTCTTTCGTCGCCGGGCGCACGTCGGTCGCCGACACGATACCGCCCAGGCGGCGCGCGGTGGCAATCGCTTGCAGCCCGGCCACGCCCGCGCCCATCACCAGCACGCGGGCGGGGGGAACGGTTCCGGCGGCGGTCATCATCATCGGAAACCCGTGGGCGAAAACCGATGCGGCTTCGATGACGGCTTTATATCCGGCAAGATTGGCTTGGGAGGACAGAACGTCCATCACCTGCGCGCGGGTGATGCGCGGCACGAATTCCATCGCAATCGCCGTAACCCCCGTTGCGGCCAGGGCATCCGCCTGCCCGCCGTAGGGATCCATCAGCCCGACCACGACTTGCCCCGGCTTCAGCAGGGCAAGTTCGTCTAGGTCCCCTTCGCCGGCCGCCAAGGGGCGACGGACTTTTAGGATCACCTCGGCATCGGTTACGGCCTCGGCGGCGCTGGCGGCAATCGTCGCGCCTGCGGCCTGATAGGCCTCATCGAGAAAAAAAGCCCCGTCGCCCGCGCCGGTTTCCACCGTCACGCTGGCACCCAGGCCGATGAATTTTTTAACCGTCTCGGGGGAAGCGGCCACCCGCCGCTCATGAGGCCGGCGTTCTTTGAGTACTGCGATTTTCATGCTCGCACGCCCTGTTTCCTCTAGCATACTGCGTCCGGTTGACGCATCCGTGAGCATGCCCGATATCGCGCAAGGCGAGCAATAAATTTTCAGATTCCCCTTGGATTTTGAGCGAAACGAAATGGTTTAGACCGGGTCGATGCGCGCGGCAAAGCAGCCGTATTTCGCATAATGGGCGTGAAGATAGGCCGCGCCAGGGAGGGCGAGCAGCCGTTCGATGGCGGTATCAGCCTCGGCCCCTGCGACCAAATCCGCCATTATTATGAAATGATCGGCGTTGAAGGCGCGGATCGAGAGCGTGCGGCGGCGCATCACGTCGGGCACGTCATCGGTAAAGCTTGCGGCCTCCCGCGCGCCCTCGCGGATAAAAATCGCGTGACGCCCGTGATAGGGCGAGTCGGCGGGCTGATAGGTGTGATTGAGCAGCAGCAGGTTTTCCCCCACGGCGGCGTCGCGCAATTCGATCCGCTCCGGGTAGCCGGGGGATATGTCGACGGCGCGCCGAACCACGCCCCGGTCGCGCAACGCCGCGTCGGACAGGCCGTAGAGCGGTAAAAAAGGTTCGGGGGATAAGCCGGTAATGCGGAAACTCATGGGGGGGGCTCCTCTCGGGAATGACTGGCCCCACTGTGCCCGCGCGGGCCGCCGTCGCCCTCCCGGTTCTTGCGCTTCGGTTTTAAAGCGCGCGCGGTTTGGGTAGCCTATAGTGCTGTTGTGCTCCTTTCGCTTCGATAGGCTCTGAATGACCGACGCCCCCGCCTCTCCCCCTCTTCCGCCCGCCTTTGTGGAACGGATGACGCAGCCCGCCGTGCTCGAACAGTTTCTGGCTGGGCTGGAGCGGCGTCTTACCCCAACGGATCGGACCGGCCTGCATCGCCGGGCAAGTCTCTTTCGTGGGCTTGGACGCGGGGCCGAGGCGGCAGAGGCCTATCGGGCGCTGCTGGACGCCGATCCTGACGACCGGGCGGCCCAAGCGGGCGCGGCGATTTTTACTGGCGCACCGTTGCCGGAGGGCGCGCGCGGCCCGACGCCTTTCGCGCAGCTTACCGATGTTTTCTCCGCCGACCAACAAGAACGCCTGTGGCGGAGTCTCACCGACGACAGCGCGAGCCTCACGCCCGCCGGCGTTTATACCGGCGGAACCCAGCCGCGCGTCGATGGGGAAACGCGGGTGGCGCAGCTCTTAGAGCGGGCCGATTCGGTGCGCGCCTGGTTTTTGCCCTGGCTTGAGGAGGTGATCGCCCGCGCCGAGATTCTGCCTCGGTTGGGCCTTGCGCCCTTTGCGGTTGGTCGGCGTGAACTTCAGGTGACGGGGCATAGCGACGGCGGCTTCTTTAGTGTGCATAGCGACGCTGCCGCCAATCCCGACGCGCCAACTTGGGCGCGGCAAGTAACCTTCATCTATTATTTCCATCGCCTGCCCCGGCGCTTCACGGGCGGCGATTTGCTGTTGTTCGACCCGCCCGGCGGCGGCGACCTCAGCTTTACCCGCATTGATCCGACGCATAATTCCCTAGTGTTTTTCCAATCGACCCACCTGCATACGGTCACACGGGTGCAGTGCCCGTCCCCCGATCCGCTCGATGGGCGCTGGACGGTGAACGGGTGGTTGCATCGGGCGGAGGCTGAGTGAGGGGGGGGGGAACTCCCCGGAAGCCCGGCTTAGCCTTTCAGCGGCACATAGATCAGCGTTTGCCACTCGGTTGGCGGCAGACTGCGGGGGTCGTTGAGATATTCTTCCAGGCAGGGCTTATCGTCGGGCTCCTGGCCGCTGGTCGGCAGCCAGTCGCCGAAGAACCACTGATAGGCTTTTTCCAACTCAGCGTAGGGGCCAGTGTGCAGCGCCGTGACATAGCGCCCCCCGGCAATGGTGAGTGCATGGGCGGGCGCAGAAACTTCCGTGCCGGGCGGGACCGTCAGGCAGGCTTCTGAGCGCAAGTCGGCCACGGGCACGGCACTCGGATCGTCGCAATAGACGCCGAACATCCGCGTTTGCGGCCCGATCAGCCCGCGCGTCCCGGCATAGATCGAGACCTGCTCGAAGGCTTTGCCGATTTCCATATAAGAGCCGCGATGCGCCACGGCGGCGCAGGCCAGATCGGGCAGGGTGACGAAATTAATCGGTAGCATCTTATCCTCCATCGCGTTGGGAGAGGTAGTTCTCAGGCGGTACAGCCCCGGCGGGGCGCCGTAATCGGCAGAAAAACTGCGGGTGAACGCCGCTTGGCTGCCATATCCGGCGCGGCTCGCGATATCGGCAATCGGTTGGTTCGACTGCGCGAGTTGCCCCGCCGCCCGGTGCAGCCTGAGCCGCCGCACCGTTTCTGCCACCGTTTCGCCGGTGATCCCGCGATAGAGCCGGTGGAAATGATAGGGCGAGAAGCAGGCAACCTCTGCCAGCCGGTCCAGGTCTAAAGGCGCATCAAGGTTGGCCCAGAGATGATCGACGACCCGCAGAATGCGCGCTTCGTAGGGCGGAAGGCTCATTCCCGAGAGCCCTCTTCTGCCAAGGGAATATAGATTAGGGTTTCTAACTCGGCCGGAGGCACCTGCTTGGGATCGTTCAGATATTCCTCCAAGCACGGCGCGTCGCCCGGCTCGATCCCTTGGGTCGGGAACCACGTGCTATAGAGCCACTGATAGGCGCGCTCCAATTCAGCATACGGGCCGATAAAGCGCGCCACCGCATAGCGCCGGTCGCCTAAAGCGAGACGTTCCAGCGGTGGCTCTGCCAGTGTGTGCGACGGCACCGTGAGGCAGGCGTGTGCGCGCAAGGCTTCGGCGGGCACCAGGGTGGGATCGTCGTAATAGACCGCGAAAAATCGCGTCGTCTCCGTCATCAACCCACGCGGCGCGGCGTGAAGCGCCAACCTCTCGAAGGCTTTATCGATGTGCTGCTCCGGCCCAACGTGCGCCAAGGCAAGGCACGTCAGGGCGGGTAAACGCAGCGTTTCAACGGGAACCATTTTTTCCTCCAACTGATCTGGCGAGGCCGCCGACTGACGATAGAAGCCCGGCGAGGCCCCATAGTAGGCGGCAAAGGCGCGGGTGAACGCCGCTTGGCTGCCATATCCCGCCGTCGCGGCGATTTCGGCAATCGGGCGTTCGGACGCTAACAGCGCGCCTGCCGCCCGGTGCAGCCTGAGCCGTCGCACCGTTTCCGCCACCGTTTCGCCGGTGATCCCGCGATAAAGCCGGTGGAAATGATAGGGAGAGAAGCAGGCCACATCCGCCAGCCGGTCCAGGTCTAAAGGCGCATCAAGGTTGGCCCAGAGATGATCGACAACCCGCAGAATACGGGCTTCGTAAGCTGTCTCTGTCATACACCCTCTCCTCTCACGGTTGAGAGAAGCATAAGCGGCTTTGATAAATCTTGCGAACTTGGAGCGCGGTCAGAAAGGCTTGACATAGAGGGATAGTAAGGAGCCATACTATTAGTATGGACCCTTATCAATGGAACCGATCATGCCTCACGCCAACCGCCGTCGCTTTCTGAAATGGACCCTCGGGGGCTTTGCAGCCCTGACCACTGCCGCAGTTGCCGGAGGGGTCGGGGTGAGCCTGATCCCGGAAGTTCCCGACGCTGCGATCACCCCCTGGCGGACCGCAGGCCAGGGCCAGGATGTGCGCGAACGGGCGCTGTCCTATGCCGTGCTCGCCCCCAATCCCCATAATCTGCAATCCTGGTTGATCGAATTGGTCGGCGATGACCGGATGCGTCTGTATGTGGACCGTAGCCGCCTGCTGCCCGAGACCGACCCGTTCAGCCGTCAGATCGTTATTGGTCAGGGCTGTTTTCTCGAAACCCTCGTGCTCGGGGCGGGGCTGGTAGGCTATCGCTGCGCGGTGAGCCTGTTTCCTCAGGGTAGCTTCGGGGCTGATGGCATCGATCACCGCCCCGTCGCCGATATTCACCTGAGCGCGGGCGGTTCTGCCGATCCGCTGGCCGCCGCGATTACCCTGCGCCGCAGTGTAAAGGAACCCTTCGACGCCAAGCGCCTGCCCAGCGAGGGCCAGTTGCGCGCCCTTACCGCGCTCAGCACCGCCGACGTGCGCGTGGAGGCCACAGCCGCTCCGGACCGCGTGGCCCGGCTGCGCGGGCTGCTCTATGAGGGCATGGAGATCGAAACTCGGTTGCCGCGTACCTATATGGAAAGTGTCAAGCTAATGCGGATTGGGTCGACGGAAATCGCTCAATACCGCGACGGCATCGACCTTGGCGGCGGTATGATCGAAGTGTTAGGCCGCGCCGGGATTATCACGCGGGAAGCCCTGGCCGATCCCACCAGCAACAGTTTTCAAGCCGGGCTCGACCTGTATAAAGCCATGACCGACGGCACCCCGGCGTTGGTCTGGTTCACCACGCCCGGTAACCGCCGCGAGGATCAAATTGCCGCCGGGCGGGCCTATCAACGCCTCGCCCTCAGCGTTACTCAGGCGGGCCTTGCCCTGCACCCAATGAGCCAGCTTTTGCAGGAATATCCCGAAATGGCGGGCGCGCTGAAACGCTTGCTCGCCGAACTTGACAGTAAAGCGCCAGAACGGGTGCAGATGATCGCGCGGATCGGCTATGGTCCGGAGGTCTCTCCCGCCCCCCGGCGTGATCCGGCGACGCTGATCGCCCCCGGGCCGAAACTTTCGATGGCTTTCTAATGTCCAATCCTCCGCCGCCCGCTTTTCAAGTGCTCAACGAGATTGGGATTATCGCCCAACTGGCCGGGCGGCGGTTTGAACAGGTGATGCCCCTAGGCATGAGCCTCGCCCAGTTCACCGCGCTCAATCATCTGGTGCGGATGGGCGATGGGCGCAGCCTCGTGCGGATGGCGAGCGCGCTTCAGGTAACGAAAGCCAGCATGGGGGAAGTGGTCCGGAAACTCGCGGAGAAAAATCTCGTCACCATCACCCCGGACCCTGAGGATGGGCGCGGCAAGCGCGTCTATCTAACCGAGGCGGGACGGGCAGCGCGGGAGGCGGCGATTGCCGCGCTCGGGCCGGACATGGCCACCATGACCGACACTTTCGGCAATGCCTTTTTCAACGACCTTATCCCAAAGCTTGCAGAGTTCCGCCGTTGGCTCGATGCGGCCCGGGAGGCTGGACTGAGCGCCTCCCGCACCCCGCCAAGTGCTACATCGGGCGGTCGAGATTAATCATCCAGGATACGCCGAATCGGTCGGTAAGCACGCCGAAGCGGATGGCCCAGAAGGTTTCTTCCAGCGGCATCGTCACCGTGCCACCGGCGCCGAGTGCGGCAAACAGCCGTTCGGCGTCGTCAATCGAGGTCGCCTGCACCGAAATGCTGAAACCTTGATGCGCCACCGCACCCGGCCCCATCCCGTCCGACGCCATGAGCGCAACGCCATTGTACCGCAAGGAGGCGTGCATGATCTTATCGCGCCACTCAGGGAGAACCTCAGCTTCGGCGGGGGTACCGGCGAAGGGCGCAATCATTTCAAGCTCCACCCCCAGGCATTCGGCGTAAAAGCTCATCGCCTCCCGGCAGGTTCCGCCGAAGGTGAGATAGGTATTGAGGCTCATGGCACGCTCCGAAACAAAAAGTGAACGATGCGCTCAAACTACCTGTCTTCCAGGCGAATGGCAAGCCTTCCTACGCTTATTTCGGCCCGATTCGAGCGCCCGAAACGCGGCCGTCAGGTCAACCGAGGTCGGGGGGAATTTCTGTGCGCGGGCGATTGGGGGCGTTGGATTCTGATATAGAAAATATAATTCAGATTCAATATATTGGCCTGAACAACCTCCAAAGAGACCCCAAGCATGAAAAGAATTGCTCAAATCGATGAACAGGGGTGCGGGGTTGCCTGCGTTGCCATGATTGCCGGTGTTTCTTATCAAGACGCCCGCACGATACTGTTCCCCGACAATAATATTTCGAGCGTCAAACACCCTCAACTTCGCTCGGCTCTCGCGCACTTCGGCATTACCCTGAGTGCCGGACGCCGTTTAGGGAAGCTCGGTTTCGATGATCTGACCCAGGATGGTATCATCTGGACCTATGTCACCTTAAAAACCGAACTGTGGAAGCATTGGACGGTGTGGGACGCCAGCGCCCAGGCGATTCTCGACCCCTACCAAGGCGATATCGGCAAGCGTGCCCTGCGGCTGGTCTCGATTTTTGACGTTCAGCGCCCCAAAAACCTGCGCAAAACTAGAGCAAATCCCGAGCGGGCGGACTCGCCCCCGACGACGCATTTGCGGACCAAAACAAGCGCTTAGAGTGATTGGCGCGCAGCCAATCACTCTAAGCCTGTTTCGCCGCAATAATCCCGCGCCGGATGGCGCGCGTGGTGGTGAATTTTTCTTCCAGCGTCGCGCCGTCGCCGATGCGGATGGCGCGGGCGAGCAGGCCCAAATCCTCGTGCAGCCGCCCGAGCATTTCCAAAACCGCCTCGCGGTTATTCAGGAACACATCGCGCCACATAATCGGGTCGGACGCGGCGATGCGGGTGAAATCGCGAAAGCCGCCCGCCGAATATTTAATCACTTCCTGCTGCATATGCTCTTCGAGATCGGTGGCGGTGCCGACGATGGTATAGGCGATGAGATGCGGCAGGTGCGAGGTGATGGCGAGCACCCGGTCGTGATGCTCGGCGCTCATGATTGTGACGAGGCTGCCCATCGCCTCCCAGGCGGCTTGCAGGCGCGCGACGGCGGCCGGGTCGGCGGTTTCGGTCGGCGTGAGAATGCAGTGACGGCCCTCGAAAAGCTCGGCGAACCCGGCGCTTGGGCCGGAATATTCGGTCCCGGAAATTGGGTGGCCGGGGATAAACTGCACCCCCTCCGGTAGAACCGGCGCGACATCACGCACCACCGCCTGCTTGACCGAGCCGACATCGGTGAGAATCACCCCCGGCGCAAGATAGGGCGCAAGCTTGGCCGCCACCTTGCCGCAGGCCCCCACGGGCACGCAGAGAATGACGAGATCGGCCCCATCGGCGAGGGCAGGATCATCCCCCGCCGCATCGACTAGGCCGAGGCTCAGGGCTTCGGCCACATGGTCCGGCGTATGGTCGAGCGCAACAATCTGGCGGGCGAGCCCGGCCTTGCGCAGGGCGAGCGCCAACGAACTGCCGATCAGGCCAATGCCGACGATCAGCACGCGGTTGAAGGGGCTTAGGCTCATGCTGCGAGGAACTCGCCCAAGAGGCGCACCGCCTCCTGAAGCTCGTCTTCCGGCCCGACCGAAATGCGTAAAGAATGGGGCAGCCCGTAGGAGGCCATCTTGCGGATCAACACGCCGCGCTGGGCCAGATAGTCCCAGGCCTCAGCGGCGGTTTTGCCCGGCGTCTCAGGGAAGCGGACCAGCACGAAATTGGCCGCACTGGGCGCGACCGACAGGCCAAGGCCGGTCAGTTTTTCCGTCAACCACGGCAGCCACGCCTCGTTATGGGCACGGGAGCGGGCGAGGAATTCCGTATCCTCAACCGCCGCCACCCCGGCGACCTGCGCCGAAAGGCTCACATTGAACGGCCCGCGCACGCGGTTCAGCACATCGGCGACCGGCGCGGAACAATAGGCCCAGCCGAGGCGTAGTGCCGCCAGCGCATAGATTTTCGAGAAAGTCCGCAGCATCACCACATTCGGGTGCGCCTCGACCAGCTCGATTCCCGCCGTGTAATCATTGCGGCCTTCGGCATATTCGGCATAGGCGGCGTCGATAATCAGCAGCGTTTCCGCAGGTAGCCCCGCGTGCAGGCGCGCAATTTCCTCCGGCGGCAAATAGGAGCCAGTGGGATTATTCGGATTGGCGACGAACACGACGCGGGTGCGCGGGGTGACAGCGGCCAGCATGGCATCGACATCGGTGCGCAGGCCCGTTTCCGGCGCAGCAATCGGCGTTGCCCCCACGGTTTTTGCGCCAATCGGATACATCAAAAACCCGTGCTGGCTGTAGAGCACTTCATCGCCCGGCCCGGCGTAGGATTTCAGCAGCAGGGCGATCAACTCGTCGGACCCGGCCCCGCAGACGATGCGGCTGGCGTCGAGCCCGTGTTTCGTCGCCAGCGCCGCGCGCAGGGCCGTGCTGCCGCCATCGGGGTAGCGGTGCATGTCGCCCGCCATCGCCCGCAACGCGGCAACCGCCGCCGGGCTCGGCCCCAGCGCGCCTTCGTTGGAGGAAAGCTGTTTCAGCGTCGTCGTCGCCCCGACCTGATTTGCGCCGCTGACATAGACGGCGATATCCAGAATACCGGGGCGCGGAATAGGAGCTTGGCTCATGGGAGTAACTTTTCTAACCGGAAAGGAAGGAGGCTATTTGCGCCGCAGCGGCATCGGGTAGCCGCCGATCACGCGCGGTTGGCCGATTTCATCGGGATTATCACGGTGGAGCGCGTGCAGGCGCGGATCATCCTCGGTGACGAAGCCTTCGACCTCGATCAAATGCAGCCCCGGCAGGCCGGGTTTATCGAGCTGATCGGTAATCCATTCGACCGTGAACCCAGCGGCCCCGGCGCGCGACAGCAACCGCGTGCGGCTGATTTCTTTTAGCGTCTCAACCACAAGGAAGCTGCGGTCCTCCCCGGAAGCTTCCATCGGCGCGCGGGCAATCACCAGCGCCGAAGGGGCGTTCGACGGGCCATAGGCGGGCAAACGCGCCACAATGCGCGGCGATTTATCGTCGGCGCGCTGCACATATTGCCACCAGGGGTCGGAATCGCCTTCTTGCGGCCACGGCAGAACGCCGAGCGTGCTGGTATCGTCGCTCACCGCCCGCAACACCGATCCCGCCGACAGATGGACCGCCAGGGCGGGCAGCACGCCGAAATGGTCGCGCGCCAAATCCCAATAAACCCCATCGCCTTCGGGCAGGTAGACGGCAATGGTGAATTTGCCTTCCATCATCGTCATATCGCCGATGATTTCACGCCAGATGCGGGCAATCGCGCCAAAAGCGAGCGGGCCTTGATGCCGGGCGGCGAGGCGGCGCATAATTTCGGCTTCCCGCGCCGGGCGCAGAACAATGGCATTCTGACCGCGCTTCCAGGCCCCAACCTCGGTCACAACCTCGGCCCGGCGCATCAGCAGGTCATGGATTTGCGTATCCAGCCGATCGATTTCCTCACGAAACGCCAACAACCGCTGCGGGGTCGCCTCGGTCGGGACGGGAGGGGTGCTTTCGCCAGCGTCGGTCATCCTAGTCTCACTTAAATCACACGGGTCCGGCAGGACCGTAGCGCGCCGGGACGATGAACGAAAGAGGAAGAGTGCGATGGGCGGGTTGCAGGGACGCTTTGCTATTTCGGAATTTGATCGATCAAAGCAAGCCGCTCGACATTCGTATCAGGAAAAATGATCGTCCCCGGCGCTAAAACCGCATTCGCGCCAATGCAAGAATGCGCGCCGACCACCGCCCCAAATTTCTCAACGCCCGTTTTAATGATATAATTTTCAAAATAGATCATTATTTCTTTATCTCGATTTTCATTGCGATGGTTTGCAATAATACTCCCTGCCTCCATGTTTACGTTTGGGCCAATCAGCGAGTCGCCGATAAAATTAAAATGCGCAATTTTTTCCACCTGAGAAAAGGACTGAGGTTTTAATCTCAACGCCCGGCCCAATCACGCACGCAGCTCCAAGCCAAACGCCGCCGCGCAAATAGGTACCGCTGGCAATAAAGCCGTTTGGCCCGACGATCACCGGCGGCTTCAGGATTGCGCCGGGTTCGACCCGAGCGCTAGCATGGACAGCAATGCCCGCATCAATCCGAAACTCGGGGCCAAGGGTGGCGACCTGTGCCCAAAGAAACTCCGGCAGATTTTGCGTTATATGCCAGGGAAGGCGATCCGCTATCTGCGGCATCTCCATTAAAGCGGCAGGCCCTAAAATATCGGTAAGGTTGAAGCGATCCAAAAGCGGCAATCCCGTAACACAAGCGGCTTGAGCTAATATACAGGTTAATGCATTGATTTAGAATAAATTTCTCCGATCCGTTACGATAAGATCAATCGATTGA
>NZ_LAJY01000193.1 GCF_000963705.1 Elstera litoralis
CGCCGCCGCCCGCGCCGGTCGATCTGGTGCCGCAAGCCGCTCCCGTTCCGGCCCCCTCGTCGGTCTCGGTAGCACCGCCGGTTGCCGTTTCTGCGCCAACATTGCCCAATGGGGCCTCGGTCGATGCGCGGCTCGATGCCATGCTGGCCGATGTTGGGGCCGATCCGGTGCGGCGGCAGGCCTTGAGCGCGGATAGCGCGGCGGCGACGGCCCCCTCGCTGGCCACGCTCTACTTCCGCGATGGCTCGGCGGGGCTCGATAGTACGGCGCTTGCCGTGCTGAAACAGGTGGCGCAGATCCAAAAATCCCGAGGCGGGCGTTTAGTGCTGGTCGGCCATGCAAGCCGACGCGCCGAGACGAATGACGCGCGCAAACGCGAAACTTTCAATCAAATAATCAGCGCGCAACGGGCCGAAAATGTCCGTAAGGCCTTGGTGCGCTTGAAAGTTCCCCAGCTCGATCTGTCGGTGCGCGCGTCGGGCGACAATGCGGCGGTGTTCGATGAAGCCGCGCCCGCAGGCGAAGCCGCCAACCGCAAGGTCGAGATTTATCTTGAAGATTAAGGCCGCTCGCGCCTAAACGAACAATCGCCCTGGCGCGTGGGGACAGCCACGGCGTTTCCCCATTAGTCCCCGTGGGATAGACATTATGGACAGCGACTTTCACAGCATTCGCCGCTTACCGCCTTACGTTTTTGCGGAAGTGAACAAGCTGAAAGCCGCCGCCCGAGCTAATGGCAGGGACGTTATCGACTTTGGCATGGGCAATCCGGATAGCCCGACGCCGAAGCATATCGTCGACAAACTCATCGAAGCCGTGCAGAACCCGCGCACGCACCGCTATTCCATGAGCAAGGGCATTCCTGGCCTCCGGAAAGCCATTGCGGGCTATTACGAGCGCCGGTTTGATGTGTCGCTCGACCCTGAAACCGAAATCGTCGCAACCCTCGGCTCGAAAGAAGGGCTGGCGAACCTCGCCAACGCCATCACTAGCCCCGGCGATACGATCATGGTGCCGAACCCCTCCTATCCCATCCATGCTTTCGGCTTCATGATGGCGGGGGCCTCGATCCGCCACCTGCCGACCACTGAAGGCACTGATTTTATGGTGATGCTGGAGCGCGCCGCGAAGCATTCGGTGCCCGCGCCGACCGCCTCATCGTCAATTACCCCTCGAACCCGACCGCCGAAGTGCGCGGGCTCGATTTTTATGCCGATATTGTCGATTTCTGCCGCAAGCGGAATATCTGGGTTTTGTCGGACATGGCCTATTCGGAACTCTATTTCGACGATAACCCGCCGCCCTCGATCCTTCAGGTGCCGGGCGCGATGGATATTGCCGTGGAGTTCGGTAGCCTGTCGAAAACCTATTCTATGCCCGGCTGGCGCATGGGCTATGCGGTGGGCAATAAGAAGCTCATCAATGCCCTGACCCGGATTAAATCCTACCTGGATTACGGGGCGTTCGCGCCGATTCAAATCGCTGCCGCCGCCGCTCTGAACGGGCCGCAAGATTGCGTTGAAGACATGCGCACTCTGTATAAGCAGCGCCGGGATGTGCTCATTCAGTCGCTGGCGCAGGCGGGCTGGGACGTGCCGTCGCCGCCCGCGACCATGTTCGCCTGGGCGCCGATCCCGGATCGTTTCAAGCATCTGGGCAGTCTGGAATTCTCCAAACGCCTGCTGCTGGAAGCCGATGTGGCGGTCGCTCCCGGCGTCGGTTTCGGCGAATATGGCGATGGGCACGTGCGCTTGGCGTTGGTGGAAAATCCGCAGCGCGTGCGCCAAGCCGCCCGCTCGATCAAGACCTTCTTCGGGCGCGACGATGTGGCGGATTCGGCCTTCAAGCCGGTCCTGCATATGGCCGCTCAATAAGTCTGTCTAACGCGACCCGACGATAAAATAAGGTGAGAGACTGGTATGGAAGATCGTAAACCGTTGCGCGTCGGCATTGCCGGTTTGGGTGTCGTCGGCGCGGGCGTCGTCGGGTTGTTACAGCGGAATGCCGCGCAGATCGCGGCCCGCGCGGGCCGTCCCATCGAGGTGGTGGCGGTGGCCGCGCGGGACCGTGCGCGGGATCGCGGCGTTGATCTCACGAAAGTGACCTGGGCCGAAACGGCGCAGGATCTTACTCAGCGCAATGATGTCGATGTCTTCGTCGAACTCATCGGCGGCTCGGAAGGCCCAGCGCGCGAGGCCGTCGAAGCCGCGCTGGCGCGGGGCTTGCCGGTCGTCACCGCCAATAAGGCGCTGCTCGCCCATCATGGGGCCGACCTCGCGCGGATGGCGGAAGCACGCGGCGTAACGCTGGCGTTCGAAGCGGCGGTGGCGGGCGGCATTCCGGTAATTAAGGTGTTGCGCGAAGGCTTGGCGGCGAACCGCTTCAGCCGCGTTTATGGCATTCTCAACGGCACCTGCAATTACATCCTGACCAAGATGCGCCAGGAAGGCCGCGATTTCGCCGATGTGCTGGCCGATGCGCAGAAGCTGGGCTATGCCGAGGCCGACCCGACCTTCGACGTGGACGGCATCGACGCCGCCCATAAGCTGTCGATTCTGGCCGCCGTCGCGTTTGGCACCGATGTGGCGTTCGATAAGGTCCATGTCGAAGGCATCCGCCACGTTTCGGCGGTCGATATTGCCTTTGCCGAGGAACTCGGCTACCGGATCAAGCTGCTCGGTATTGCCGCCCTGACCGAGGCTGGGCTGGAGCAGCGCGTTCACCCCTGCATGGTGCCGGTCGATAGCGCCATCGCTTCGGTGGAAGACGTTTATAACGCCGTGGTTGCCGAAGGCGATGCAGTCGGAACCTCGATGATGGTCGGGCGCGGCGCGGGGGCGGGACCAACGGCGTCGGCAGTCGTCGCCGATCTGATCGATCTGGCGCGCGGCTTCTCGGTCCCGACCTTCTCGGTGCCGGTCGCGGCGAAGGTGGCGCTGCCGTCCGTCGCTATCGATAAGCATCGCGGTGCCTATTACGTGCGCCTGATGGTGCTGGACCAACCGGGCGTCATCGCCGATATCGCCGGGGCTTTGCGCGACGAAAAAGTGTCGATGGAAGCCATGATCCAGCGCGGCCGCAACCCTGGCGAGATCGTTCCGGTTGTGCTAACAACCCATGAGACGGATGAAGCCGCGATGCGCCGGGCGCTCACCCGGATCGATGGGGTGCCCGCGATCACAGAGCCGCCCCGCGTTATCCGCATCATGGAACAATTGTAAGCGCCTCGGTATCGCGCTATCACCCTGCCCAACTGTTAGCCCCTTTGCCTAAGGGGCCTCTTGGAGACATTTGCCCATGTCGATGGACCGTAACCTCGCCCTCGAAGCCATTCGCGTTACCGAAGCCGCCGCGCTTTCCGCCTCCCGCCTGATGGGCCGGGGCGACGAGAAAGCCGCCGATCAGGCCGCCGTTGATGCGATGCGCCGCGCGCTGAACGATCTCGATATCGACGGGACGGTGGTCATCGGCGAGGGCGAGCGCGACGAAGCGCCGATGCTCTATATCGGCGAAAAGGTCGGCACCGGCCAAGGCCCGCGCATCGATATCGCCCTCGATCCGCTCGAAGGTACCACGATCACCGCTAAGGGCGGCCAGAACGCCCTTGCCGTTATTGCGATGGCGGAAGCGGGCGGTTTCTTGAATGCGCCGGACGTGTATATGGATAAAATCGCCGTTGGCGGCGGTTTGCCCGAGGGCGTTGTCGATATCGATGCCGACCCGGCGACCAATCTGAAGAACCTCGCCCAGGCCAAGAAGCTGGCGGTGGAAGACCTCGTGGTCTGCATTCTCGACCGGCCCCGGCATTCCGATTTGATCGCCAAGGTGCGGGCGGCGGGGGCGCGCATTATGCTGATTTCCGATGGCGACGTGTCGGGCGTCATCGCCACCTCCACGCCGAATTCGGGCGTCGATCTCTACCTCGGCTCGGGCGGCGCGCCGGAAGGCGTGCTCGCGGCGGCGGCATTGCGCTGCATCGGCGGCCAGATGCAGGGCCGTCTGCTGTTCCGCAACGACGATGAGCGCGGCCGCGCCACCCGCATGGGCATCACCGATTTTAACTGCAAATATTCGATGCTCGACCTTGCCAAGGGCGACGTCATGTTCGCGGCGACCGGCGTGACCGATGGCGCGATGCTGCAAGGCGTGCGCCTGTTCCCCGGCGGGGCCACGACCCATTCGCTCATCATGCGCTCGGCAACCGGAACCGTGCGCTATGTGACCGCTCAGCACAATACGGTGCTGAAGCCGTTCAATCACTAAGCCGATGAACAGCGCTGCCGCCTTTTTGGGGGTCGAACGCTCGTTTGGCGGGCGGCGCTGGATTGATCGCGGCGGCGATGCGCGGCTCGGCCTCGCCCTCGCCCAACGCCTCGGCCTGCCCGAACTCGTCGGGCGGCTGATGGGCCGGGCGCGGCGTGAGTTTGGAGGGGGCGGAAGATTTCCTCACCCCCACCGTGCGCCGGGCGCTGCCGGACCCCTCCAGTTTTCTCGATATGGATAAGGCGGCGGACGCCCTGGCCGCCTGCGTGACGCGCGGCGGGCAAATCGGCCTGTTCGGCGATTATGATGTCGATGGCGCGACCTCGACGGCGCTGCTGTGGCGCTTTTTCAACGCCCTCGGCCCGGCACCGCTGATCCATATTCCCGACCGCATGACCGAAGGCTATGGCCCCAACGCCCCGGCGCTGATTGCGCTGAAGCAGAAGGGGGCGGAGATCATCGTTACGGTCGATTGCGGGGCGACCGCGCACGAGCCGTTGCGGATTGCCGCCGAGGCGGGCGTATCGGTGATCGTCTGCGATCATCACGTCGGCGAACCCGCTTTGCCGCCCGCGCTGGCGGTGGTGAACCCCAACCGCTTCGATGAAACCACCGAACATCGGACGCTGGCTGCGGTGGGTGTCGCCTTTCTGCTGGCCATCGCCGTCAACCGCGTGCTGCGCGGGCAGGGGTTCTACACAGCCGCCGGGCGGCCCGAACCGGACCTGATGGGGCTGCTCGATATTGTCGCCCTGGGCACGGTCGCCGATGTGGTGCCGCTGACGGGGGTTAACCGCGCGCTTGTCACTCAAGGGCTCGCCGTCCTGCGCCAACGCCGCACGCTCGGCCTGCGCGCGCTGGCCGATAGCGCCGGGCTCGACGAAGCGCCGGAAGCCTACCACCTCGGCTTCATCTTCGGCCCGCGCGTCAATGCCGGGGGCCGCGTGGGGGAGGCGGGCTTAGGCGCGCGGCTGCTGACCACCGAAGACCCCATCGAAGCGCAAAATATCGCCCAGCAGCTTCATCACTACAATGAAGAGCGCCGGGCGATTGAAGCCTTCGTGCAGGAAGAGGCCATCGCCAAGCTCGAAAGCGCCCCGCCAAAGAAAGATCAGCCGCTGATTCTGGTGGCGGGCGAGGGTTGGCATCCGGGGGTGATCGGTATCGTCGCCTCGCGCCTCAAGGAGCGCTATCACCGCCCGGCATGTGTGATCGCGCTGGAAAACGGTATCGGTAAGGGTTCCGGGCGCTCGGTGCCCGGCGTGGCGCTCGGCGATGCGGTGATCGCGGCGCGGCAGGCCGGGTTGCTGTCCAACGGCGGCGGGCACGCGATGGCGGCGGGCTTCACCGTTGCTGAAGAGAATTTGGCCGGTCTCGAAGCTTTCCTGTCTCAACGCATTATCGACGACCTCGCGGGCGCGCCGCTGGTGCCGCATTTATCGATGGATGCGACGCTGGACTGCCAGGGCGCGACGCCCGACCTGCTGACCCAGGTGGCGCGCCTCGGCCCCTTCGGCCAGGGCAATTCCGAACCGCGCTTCGTCGTCACGTCCGGCGCGGCTGGTGAAGGCCGATGTGGTCGGCGGCGCGCATGTGCGGCTGATTCTCACCGGCCCTAACGGTGGGCGGCTGAAGGCGATTGCCTTTCGTTGTCTCGACACCCCCTTGGGCGACGCGCTGATGAACCATCGCGGGGCCTATTTTCATCTCGCAGGCCACCTGCGGCGCGACACTTGGCAGGGTGCCGAAGGCGTCCAATTCATTGTCGAAGACGCGGCCCCCTTGGCCTAAGGCTGAGGTTTTCTGTGGGGTTTTCGCCGCTCGGTCATGGGAATGTCACGAAACGCAGGCGACCGAACAAAGTCACTCTTGACCCCTCCCCGCAAATCGCGCTATCAACCGCCCACGCCACGACGTCCCCATCGTCTAGAGGCCTAGGACACCAGCCTTTCACGTTGGTAACACGGGTTCGAATCCCGTTGGGGACGCCAATCACACCATAACCTATTGAAGTTTCTAGGTTATTTGGACGTGAAACGGCGTTTTTCTCCAGCAGAATGCAAATTGGGACGCGGCACCGACTCCAGTCTAGGTGCGGGCGGATTAGCGGTTCCGCCAGAGAATATAAACGCCGACGCTGGCGACGAGCACGGCGAAGATCCGGTTTAGTGTCGCCCGTTGCACGGCCAACCGGGCGGCGAGGCGGGTTCCAAGGTAGCCGCCCAGAATACCGCCGCCGATAAACTCCAGCGCAATCGTCCAATCGACAAGGCCGGAGAGGGCGTAATTCACCGAGGTCGTCAGCCCGAACAGCCCGACCGAGAGCAGCGAGGAGCCGATGGCGTTGAGCATCGCCATCCCGCTCCCCAGAATGAGGCCGGGAACGACGAGAAAGCCGCCGCCGATGCCGAAGAAGCCGGAGAGCCCGCCCACGGTAAGGCCCACGGCAATCAGGCGGGGGGCGTTCTGCCGGTCGAGATGAACATCGGCCCCTGCCGTTGCCGCGCGGGGCCGGGTCATGGCAATCGCCACGGCGATCATCACTAGTCCGAATAAAAACAGTAACCTCTGCCCATCCATGAGCTTGCCGAGGGTCGAGCCGAGGACCGCGCCGCTCATCCCGGCGATACCGAACACGGCGGCGCACGGCCATTTTACCGTCCCGCGCCGAGCGTGCTGGGCCAGATTGGCGAAGGCATTCACCGCAACCGCCAGCGCGCTGGTGCCAATTGCCCGGTGTGGATCGGCCATGCCGACGACATAAAGCAGCAGCGGCACCGCTAAGACCGAGCCGCCGCCGCCGATCAGGCCGAGGGTGAAGCCGACGAAGCTTCCTGAGAGGACCGCGAGCAGGGGCATCATTGACCCTTAAAGAGCATTCAGGGGAATTTTAAGATAAGCGACGCCATTGTCTTCGGCGGGCGGCAGCATTCCGGCGCGCATATTCACTTGAATCGCGGGGAGAATCAGGCGCGGCATAGCGAGCGTGCGGTCGCGGGCTTCGCGCAGGGCGACGAAATCCTCTTCGCCCATGCCGTCGCGCGCATGGATATTCTCGGCGCGCGCGGCGGCAACGTTGGTTTCCCAGCGAATTTCACGCTCGTTGGGGCCGTAATCATGGCACATAAACAGGCGCGTTTCGGGCGGGAGCGTTAGAATCCGCCGCATCGAGCGAAACAAAATTCGTGCATCGCCTCCGGGAAAATCGGCGCGGGCCGATCCGGCGTCGGGCATGAACAAAGTATCGCCGACGAAGGCCGCGTCGCCGATTACATGGGTCATGCAGGCGGGGGTATGGCCGGGGGTATGGAGCGCGCGCCCAGTGAGGCCGCCGATTTGGTATGTTTCGCCGTCACAGAAGAGATGATCGAACTGGCTGCCGTCGCGCGCGAACCCGGTTCCGGCGTTAAAGACCGCGCCGAAGGTGGTTTGCACGGTGCGGATCTGCTCGCCAATGCCGATCTTGCCGCCAAGCCGCGCCTTCAGATAGGGTGCCGCGGAAAGATGGTCGGCGTGAACATGGGTTTCGATCTGCCAGTCCAGCCGCAGCCCCGCCTTTTCGATAAAGGCGATGATGGCGTCCGCTGAGGCGGTGCTCGTGCGCCCGGAGGCATAATCGAAATCCAGCACCGAATCGATCACGGCGCAGGCGGCGGATGCCGGGTCGGCCACCACATAGCTGATTGTATTCGTCGCCGGATCGAAAAACCCCGTGACCTGCGGGTTGAGCGGGGAAGCGGCCGGCAAGCCGGGAGCCGCCGGGGCCGAAGGGGCTACCGTCATTCGGTTTTCTCCTGAAAAAAACGCGTGGTTTAGCGGGGGATAAGCCGGGCAGCGGCCATGCCTGCGAGCATGGCGGTCGCAAAAATTGCGGCTGAGAGGGAG
>NZ_LAJY01000194.1 GCF_000963705.1 Elstera litoralis
ACCACCGACGACGCGCAGCAGGCCCGAGGCGAGCGAAACGCCGATTTTGCCCTTCTTGGCGTTCGGATCATAGACGAACTCATCGATCGTCAGCTCCGAATTCGGGCCAAGCGTCATCGAGGATTGATCCATAAACAGGATATGCAGCGAGCCCTTAGCATCTGTGACGAATTTTTCGCCGCGATAGGCATCGCTACCGACATAGATCACGCGCTCATTCGTCGTCGACTTAACGCCGGGCTGCACACCCGAGACGACGCCCGCCTTTTCCGGCGCAGCCGCAATCTTATCCTGCGCGTGAGTCGACGGAATAAAGGCGCTGCTCAGCGCAGCGGCGGCAAGCACCAATCTTTAGCGTCTGCTGGTGTCATAACCTTCTCTCCTCACCCTCTTTCGCTCAGCCCTTAAAAGCGCCACAGAATCGATGCTAACGCCGACGTGTTATCATACCGATAATTCGGTAAATTTGAGTTAGCTTTTATATATTCCGCCTGTAACAAAATTGACCAAGCGGGATCGATGGGAATCTGCGTCGCAAACGTTCCGCGCCACTCGGTATCTTCCCGCGTCCGGCTGCGATCGACCACCGGATCGGAGGTATCGTAATTGCGCTGCAAAACACCGGCGCTCACCGACGTCGTCCAAGCGGGGGCATCCCACCAGCCAAGCGGGCTAGCGTAGCTCAGAATATACGTGCCGCGCAGCTCCCCGCTCTGGTAAGCGAAATAGCCCCGATCCGCGCCATGATCCCGACCGATCACTTCACCCACAACAATTTGCCCCGGCGCGAGTTCATAGCTCGCGCGCAGCCGCACCGTATGCTCCAGCCCGCCTTGCTGCTTGGCCTCGGCCACATCCACGCGGGTGGCATAACTGTAATTGCGCGCCTCATAGCCAGCATCGATCACAAAACGATCGGTAACGCGATAATTCGACTCAATCCCCGCCCCGAGGTTATAGGCATATTGATGCCCATCAAGCAGAATATTCCCCGCAATAACATGGGGGCGCAGCGTCCAGCTCGGCAGATCGACCGGATCGGGCTTAAACCGAATGCCCGTCGTACCTTCGGCCAGCAGCAGATCACGCGGTTTGTCCGACCCCACCTTCAGCTTATAGCTGGAGACCGATGAATAATGCTGGGCAACGCCAACCAGCGTACTCACCAGCTCGGCGGAATTCTGCGTTTCGAGATCGTAGATATGCTCAATGCGCCCGACCAACTGGGTATCGGTATCGCTCTTGCGCTTCTGCGTACTCGGGCGGGCCACCAGCGCGCCGCCGGCGCGAATAAAATCCTCATCCGTCCGCGCCAGGGGATTGGTCTGCCCCCGCACCCCGGCCATGACAAAACCCGACAACCGGCTCGGCTGATTGCGCTTTGCCGCATCGCTCAATAATTGTTCCGCCAACCGGCGCTGCTCGGCGGGCAAATCTGTCTGCGCTGCGGCCGCGCGCAAATAAGTTTCAGCTGCGGCATAGGATTCGAGACGATAATAAAGAACGCCGAGTTCGAGCCGGATTGTGGGCGGCGGATTGGGGGACAGCAGCAGGCGCTCCATCGCCGCGATGCCGCCTTCGAAATTCCCCGCCTGAACCAGAAGGCGCGCATAGCGCAGCCCAACTTCCATATCCCCAGGAGCCGAGAGCACTTGGCGAAACGCATCATCGATCTGACGTTGAAGCGCCGTCACCTGCTCGCTCTGCGCGGCAGCACTCCCCGAAAGAACCGCGACAATAAGGCCCGCCGCACAAGCAATCGGTGCCCGGCTCGCCCCGGAGCGAAGAAGCGATTTAAGAGTCACGGCGGCATTATCCATCATGTCAGTCGGCGAAAACATGTCTAGAGTAGCGGATTCTTTCCGCTAGATGCAAAGCGAATCGTGACTATCAGACGCATTGGTTGCAAAAATCCGTTTGATCCGGGACTCTTACCGTTTAGTTTCGAGTTTCTAGACGAACAGCCAGCGTCTCTAGAAACAAAGAGCCCCCCTCAGTATTACCGAGCCCGCCAAGCGCGCGACACAGCAAAAAGGGGCTAGCCGCTTCACGCTGCTAACCCCTTGAAATTCTTGGTGGAGCCG
>NZ_LAJY01000195.1 GCF_000963705.1 Elstera litoralis
TATGCCCGCGCGTTGGCGGCGCTGCGGCCCGCGCAGACGGTAGCCCTGTCGGAGGATGCCGCCGGAACGCTGCTCGGGGCCGCCGTGCTGGCCGGGGAGGCGGTGCCGCCCTTGGCCAATGTCCCCGTTCCGCCTTTGGCGGGTGCCTGGAGGGCCTATCGGCAAGAGTGGCATCGGCTCGCAAACGGCGCAAGCGCGTGATAGAGACGATGATCTTGGATTGAGGATAAGCTCTGGGATGCGCTCCCTTCTTGCCGGTTTGGGCCGTGCCGATATTCGCACCGCCCCCTTCCCCCATGTCGTCGTTTCCGATGCCTTGGACCCTGCCGTCTATCGGGACCTCGCGGCGGGTTTTCCGTCGCTGGAGCGGATGACGTGGCAGATGCCGCCGGAGAAGGTGCCGAATAATCGGCGCTATGTCATGCCCGCGTCGTCGGTGATCGACGCGCCCGATCTGCCCGTGGGTTGGCAGGACTTCGCCCGCCTGCACAGTAGCCCCGAATTTTTAACCGGCGTGGCGGCGCTTTTTCAGGACTATTGGCCCCCGGCGCTGATGGCGGCCCTCGGCGGGCAATTTGAGGGGCATCCGATCAGCCGCTTACGCATGCTGGGCCTTCCGGCAGAAGCGGGGCTGCTTATCGGCCAGGATGCGCGGCTTGAGGTCAATACGCCGGTCCGCGATCAGCCGTCCTCGGTGCGCGGCCCGCATTTGGATACGCTCAATCGGCTGTATTCTGGCCTTTTCTACCTGCGCGCGCCGGAGGATGATAGTGTTGGCGGCGAGTTGATCCTCTATCGCTGGCGGCACGGGCCGAGTGCCGATCTCGGGGCTTTCACCCAGCCTGCGGACGCGGTGGAGGAGGTGGTTCGAATCCCCTATCGGGCCAATCAGTTCGTGCTGTTTCCACAAAATATCCACGCGCTGCACGGCGTCGGCGTGCGCCACCCGACGCCGCATCTCCGCCGCTATGTTTTCATTACCGCCGAGTTGAACCGCGATTGGCTAGCCCCCTTGGAAGGTGACGCATGAGGCTGTTGGTCTATGGCATGCAGTCGAGCGGGGCCACCGCGTTTGCACAGGTTTTGGCGCAGCGACCGGGGTGCGTGGCGCTGGTCGATATTCCCAATAATTACGCCGCTCCGCGCGTCACGACGCCGCTCGATTTTATCGCCAAGGTGGTCGTGACCACGGCCTATCCGCTGGCCGTTCACGTCGAACGCTTTCGGCCCGATAAGATCGTGCTGCTGCTGCGCGACCCGCGCGATACTTACGCCAGCCTGCGCACGAAGGCCTATCGGCACCACGCCGGATTGATGGACGAGAAATTTCAACTTTTGGAGCAGGTTTTTGGGGCGCGCGATCAATTCGTCGCCGTGATTCACTATGAAGATCTAGTGGCGCGCGACCCGGCGGTTATCTCCGCTCTGGCACGGTTAGGGTGGCCGATTGCCGAAGAGTATTTCCAGTTCCGCCGGTCCTACGATGAATTGCTCGGCAGTCTCTGGGCCGCCGAGCCGTCGTTACAGGAGGAAATGGATATCGTCTTCGGCAATGCGCGCGGCGGGGAACTGACGGCGCGGTTTCGCGATAAACCTTGGGATGCCGCACTGGAAGCTCAGGTGGACGCCCTCTGTCCATCGCTGCTGGCCCATTATCGTGCCCGGCGACGGGCCGCTGGAAGCCCCTAAAAAATCACCTCAGCGATATGCCAGAGCACGCCCGACGGATCGGTGATAAAGCCGACCTTCATGCCCCAAGGTTGCAGTGCGGGCGCGCGCGGCGCGGGGATGCTGAAGCTCTCGCCCAGGGCCGGAATTTCCACGTCGCGCCACCAAGCTTCGGCATCGCGCACCAGCATTTGCACCATGAAATTTTCAGCCGCCGCTG
Source organism: Elstera litoralis (assembly GCF_000963705.1). GTDB lineage: Bacteria > Pseudomonadota > Alphaproteobacteria > Elsterales > Elsteraceae > Elstera > Elstera litoralis. The sequence goes on from NZ_LAJY01000195.1 coordinate 1,889, forward strand.
CGACATAGAAATTCTGCAAAATGAAGCTGAAGCTTTCCTGCTTGAACATGGCGATATCATCGTCGCCATAGGTTTGGGTAAAGCCCATCGCCGCGTAAAAGCGCTTGGAAACCGCAAAATCTTGTGCCGGAACAAAGGGGCGCAGGGCGAGAATTTGGCTCATGGGACGTATCCTTTCTCTTTATAGAAAACCGATCTCCGGCTTTACGATCATCAGGTAGAAAATCGCGATCACGGCGATAAAAGCGGG
>NZ_LAJY01000196.1 GCF_000963705.1 Elstera litoralis
AAGGCGGGCGAATGCCATGTCGCCGCCTATCCGAACCCGGCGGATGTCGAAGCGCTGAAGAAGGATGCCAACCTGAAGGTTCTGCAACAGGCGGGCCTGAACGTCGGTTACATCTCCTTCAATACCGAAAAAGCCCCGTTCGGCGATAAGCGCGTGCGCCAAGCGCTGAACCTGGCCGTCAATAAGAAGACCATCCTGGATGCGATTTATCCGGGTGGGATTGGCGAGATTGCCAAAAACCCGATCCCGCCGGTTATCGGCTGGGCCTATAACAACGACATTAAGGATTACGCCTACGATCCGGAAGCGGCCAAGAAGCTGCTGGCGGAAGCAGGCGTTCCGGCCGATACCGAAATCGACCTGTGGGCGATGCCGGTGGCGCGTCCCTATAATCCGGCGGCCAAGCGCATGGCCGAAATCGTTCAGGCGGACTGGGCGAAGGTTGGGATTAAGGCCAAGATCGTTTCTTACGATTGGGCGGAATATCTGAAGCGCGTCCGTGCCGGCGAGCATCAGACCGTCATGCTGGGGTGGACCGGCGATACTGGTGATCCCGATAACTTCCTCTACGAACTGCTCGGTTGCGGTGCGGCGAAGACCGGCGGCAACAATGCCCGTTGGTGTAATCCCGGCTTTGAAGAGCTGATCCAGAAGGCCCGCAAGACCTCGGATCGCGCCGAACGCGGCAAGCTCTACAAAGAAGCTCAGGTGATCTTCAAGGATGAAGCGCCTTGGCTGACGGTTGCCCACGCAGTGCAAACCGTGCCGATGGCGAAGAACGTTGAAGGCTTCAAGGTCGATCCGCTGGGTCACTTCAAGTTCTACGGCGTATCCATGAAGTAGCCTTAGGGGTTTTGTAACGGGAGGGCCGGACGCTTACGCGTTTCCGGCCCTCTCGATTTAAGGCTTGGCGGCTCGCATTTTAATATTTCCGCAAAGCCGTTCGAGGTCTTGCGCGAGACTGCCCCAGGGAACCATTCATCCATGCTGTCTTTTCTTTTTCGCCAGATCGCTCTGACGATTCCCACCTTCATTGGTGTCACGCTGCTGGCCTTCGTGATGATTAGGATCGTGCCGGGCGATCCGGTGCAGATCATGTCGGGCGACCGGGGGTTGCCCGAGGCGGTCTACGCCGAACGCTTGGCGGCGTTGGGGCTCGACCGGCCCGTGTGGGAGCAATATGTCGATTACCTGAGCAAGATGGCTCAGGGCGATCTCGGGCGCTCGATTTACACCAAGGAATCGGTTCTGGATGAGTTCCTGGCCCGCTTTCCGGCCACGCTGGAACTGGCGGTTGCCGCCATTCTATTTGCGGTGGCGGTCGGCTTGCCAGCGGGGATGATTGCGGCGGTGCGACGAAAAACCATGACCGATTATTCGGTGATGACGGTGGCGCTCGCGGGCTATTCGATGCCGGTGTTCTGGTGGGCGCTGATTCTTGTGTTGATTTTCTCGATGACGTTGGGGTGGACGCCGGTTTCCGGCCGCTTGGGGTTGATTTATTTCTTTCCGCCCGTCACCGGCTTCGTTTTGATCGATACGCTGATTTTGGGCGAATATGAGGCCTTTTGGTCGGCGCTGCGGCATTTGGCGTTGCCCGCGATTGCGCTTGGCACGATTCCGATGGCGGTGATTGCGCGGATGACGCGTTCGGCCATGCTGGAGGTCTTGCAGGAAGATTATGTGCGCACGGCGCGCGCCAAGGGCCTTTCGCCGTTTCGGGTCGTTGCCGTCCACGCGCTGCGCAATGCGCTGATCCCGGTCGTCACCGTCATCGGCTTGCAGGTCTCCACGCTGTTTTCCGGCGCGGTGCTGACCGAGACGATCTTTAGCTGGCCCGGCATCGGCAAATGGCTGATCGAAGCCTTGTCGCGCCGGGATTATCCCATTCTGCAAGGGGCATTGATGCTGATCGCGACCACGACGATCCTCGTCAATCTGCTGATGACGCTGACCTATGGCGTTATCAACCCCCGCATCCGTCACAAGCGTTAGGGAGGGGTTATGACCACTCTTGCTTCCAAATCCGCGCCCGTTTCCGCCCCGCCGGGGCCGATGCGCCTGTTTTGGCTGGAGTTTTCCAGCAATCGCGGGGCGCTCGCCGGGCTTATTCTGATTTTGTCGATGGTGTTCCTGGCGGCGTTTGCGCCCTGGGTGGCCCCCCATGATCCGATCGAACAGTTCCGCGACGGCTTGCTGATCCCGCCGGTGTGGGACGCCGAGGGCAGTTGGCGCTTCATTCTCGGCACTGACGATATTGGCCGCGATATTCTCTCGCGCATTCTCTACGGCGCGCGCGTATCGCTGGTGATCGCGGTCGTTGTGGTGGCGGTATCCATCGTCATCGGTATCGCCTTGGGCTGATCGCCGGGTTCTTCCGGGGGATTGTGGAAATCGCGCTGCTGCGGTTCATGGATATTCTTCAGTCTATGCCCACACTGCTGCTGGCGCTGACCATCGTCGCCATTCTCGGGCCGGGGCTGAACAATGCGATGGTCGCCGTCTGTATCGTGCTGCTGCCGAGTTTCGTGCGCCTGACCCACGCGGCGGTTCTGTCGGAAATGTCGAAAGACTATGTGCTGGCGGCGCGGATGATCGGCGCGTCCAAGTTCCGCCTCATGGTCCGCACGGTGCTACCGAACTGCTTGGCCCCGCTGATTGTGCAGGCGAGCCTTAGTCTGTCGACCGCGATTCTGGATACGGCGGCGCTCGGCTTCCTTGGGCAAGGCGCGCAACCGCCAACGCCGGAATGGGGAACCATGCTGTCCGACGCCACGCAATATCTGCAACGCGCCTGGTGGGTGACGCTGCCGGGGGTCGCCATTCTGCTGGCGGTGCTGGCCTTTAATCTGATCGGCGACGGTCTGCGCGATGCTCTCGATCCGAAGTTGAAACGCTCATGAGCCTGCTTGAAATCCGCAATCTCACGGTCGAATTTCCCACGTCGCGCGGCTTGTTCCGCGCGGTCGATGGCGTCGATCTCACCGTTCCCGAAGGCGAAGTGCTGGGCGTGGTCGGCGAATCCGGCTCCGGCAAATCGGTGTCGATGCTGGCGACGATGGGGCTTTTGCCCGATTACGCCCTTATTCGCGCCGATAAGCTCAGCTTTGATGGGCGCGATCTTCTGTCCCTCAATGCGGCCCAGCGCCGGGCGATTGTCGGCAAAGATATCGCCATGATCTTCCAAGAACCGACCACCAGCCTGAACCCCTGCTTTACGGTCGAATATCAAATCGATGAGGCCCTGAAGGTTCATACGACGGCGACGAAGGCGCAGCGCCGGGAACGGATTCTGGAATTGCTAACCCAGGTCGGCATTCCCGATCCGGCGTCGCGGCTTTCGGCCTATCCGCACCAGCTTTCGGGCGGGATGAACCAGCGCATTATGATTGCGATGGCGATTTCCTGCCGCCCGCGCCTGCTGATCGCCGACGAGCCGACGACGGCGCTGGACGTGACCATTCAGGCGCAAATCATGGATTTGCTCACGCAGCTTCAGCGCGAGCAGAAGATGACGATGGTGCTGATTACGCACGATATGGCCGTTGTCTCGGAAGCCGCGCACCGCATGCAGGTCATGTACGCGGGGCAAGTGGTGGAGCAAGCGCCGGTGGAGCGGCTGTTCACCGCGCCGCGTCACCCCTATACGGGGGCGCTGCTGAATGCGCTGCCGGAACATGCCACGGCGGTGCTCGGCGGCCCCCGCAAGCGCCTGCCGACGATTGCGGGCGTGGTGCCGGGGATCGGCGACCGCCCGAAAGGCTGCCTGTTCAACCCGCGCTGCGGTTTCGTGACCGACCGTTGCCGCGATGATGCCCCGGCCTTGCGGGCCGAAACCTTCGGCGGGGCCGTGCGCTGCCACACGCCGCTTGACGGAAAAGGGCAACCGATGGCGATGGAGACCGTGCAATGACCGATCTCATGAAGGCGGTCGATCTGCGCCGCCATTACGGCGTTAGCCGGGGGCTGTTTCAGCCGAGCGCGACGGTGAAAGCCGTCGATGGCGTGTCCTTCACCCTCAATGCCGGGCAAACGCTGGCGATTGTCGGCGAAAGCGGCTGCGGTAAATCCACCCTCGCGCGCCTGCTGGCGCTGTTCGAGGAGCCGACCGAGGGCGAGCTGTTCATCGACGGCAAGCCGGTGACGCAGGCCGATGCCGCGACGCGCAAGCACCTGCGCCAGAGCGTGCAGATGGTGTTCCAGAACCCCTATGGCTCGCTCAATCCGCGCCACACGATTGGCGGTGCGCTCGAAGAGCCGCTGGCGATCAACCGGCCCGCGATGAGCGCGGCGGACCGGCGGGCGGCGGCGGAAGCATGATGGCGAAGGTCGGCTTGCGGCCCGAATTCTATGGGCGCTATCCGCATATGTTTTCGGGCGGCCAGCGCCAGCGTATCGCCATTGCCCGCGCGCTGATGCTGAACCCGCGTATCGTGGTTGCCGACGAGCCGGTGTCGGCGCTCGATGTGTCGATCCAGGCGCAGGTATTGAACCTGTTGATGGATTTGCAGGACGAGTTCGACCTTGCCTATGTGTTCATCTCGCACGATCTCGGCGTCGTCCGCCACATCGCCTCCGATGTGATGGTGATGTACCTGGGCCGTCCCGTGGAATATGGGCCGGTGGAGCAAATCTTCGAAGACCCGCGCCACCCCTATACGCAAGCCCTCCTGGGCAGCCGTCCGCGTCTGCGGGCGATTGGCGAGCCGCCGGAAAGCCGTCCGCGCCTGTCGGGCGAGTTGCCGTCGCCGCTCAACCCGCCCTCCGGCTGCGCCTTCCATAAGCGCTGTCCGCTGGTCGTGCCGACGTGCAGCGAAATCCGGCCCGAGCCGATCCTGGTCGGCAATCGCGTCGTCGCCTGCCCCGTCGCGCTGCGCGAGCGCGCCGCCTAATCTGAAACCCCCGCCGTCACACGCGGGGGTTTTTCTTGGAAGGAAGCCTGCCATGCACGAGCGTCTTGTCACCGTCGCGGAAAGCGGCAATGGCCCCTATGGCCAGTTTATCACCGCAGGCCATCATGTTTTGAGTGCGGACGAGCCGGAAAGCGTCGGCGGCAAGGATACCGGGCCGGACCCCTACGAGTTGTTGCTCTCGGCCCTAGGGGCTTGCACGTCGATGACGCTGCGCATGTACGCCCAGCGCAAACAATTCCCCCTGGAAAAGATCGAAGTGCGCCTGCGCCATCTCGTGCGCGCCGATAAGGAAAACCGCGATAAGTTCGAGCGGATCATTACGCTGCACGGCCCGCTGACCGACGAACAGCGCCAACGTTTGTTGGAGGTGGCCGACCGCTGCCCCGTGAGTGAGACGCTGAAGCGAAGCTCGGAGATTCAGAGCAGCCTGACCCCAGGGATTTAGGCTCCCGCTTCGACTACGGAAACGCCGGGGCGGTAGCGCTCCGGCGTCTTTTATTTCGGAAAACTGTGGTGCCTTTACAAACTTCTCGCGGGAAGATTTATGGTAAACTCCTTGGAAAAGATGGATTTACGCGTGACCGAAAATGGATGGTGCGATGAAGAGATCGATATTGGTTTTGCTGATTTTTCTGTTTGCGTTAGTTCCGATTGCTCTAACTATATTATTCAATTCCTATAATATAGGAATCTCTTGTGGGAGATATTTCCGGTGTGGGGGTGATTTTGTCCTCGCGATATATATATCCGCATTAATTTTTTCTCTGTGTATTCATCGATTTCAAAGAGTGCTTATGCTTTTTTTATCTACATCGGTTTATTTTGGTTTAACCGCCATTTTCGTGGCGTTACTCGATCTTCCTATCGGCGGAGTGTCTTCTCATTTGTTGGCGAAAATGCAATTTTTTATTATTATATTACCCTATTTAGGCTATTATTCGCCTCTTCTGTTGTTCTTCGATAAAAAATCCGCTTGATCGGCTTTCTGGGCGCTCGCGCTATAAGAGCATCCCCATTTCCAGCCACACCACCCGCCCGAAGCCGGCGACGAAATGCAGGCGCGGGGCGTTCAGGCGGTACAGGTGGAAATCGGTAAACTGATAGTACATCTCGGCCTCGGGATGGGCGGCGAGATAGACCCCCCGCAGTGCCTCTTTATCGGCGGGCTCGATAATGCCTTGCAGCGTCACCCGTCCGGCGGCGAGCGCGTCGGGGGCGGTGGCGACGCTGTCGGATTCCAGCAGCAGCGAGGCGCGCGGATCGTTCGAAAGGTTCTGCGCGTGCTGGGCGAGGGTAGAGAAAAGGAAGAGCGGCATCAAATCGTCGCCGACCACGGTCGAAACCAAGGAGGCGTAAGGATCGCGCGCGTCGCCCATCAGCGTTGCCAGCGCGCCGCGCCGGGCTTTGGTGAGGATCGTCCGGGCTTCCAGGGTTAAATCCATATCGTCGCTTCCTTTTTTTGCCGTAAACTCGTGGCATACCCAGGCTAGAATGACCCAGCCATCAGCAGAAGGGCAGAGAATGCCGCAGACCATTGCGTTAATCGATGACGATCAGAACATCCTGACCTCCGTTTCCATGCTGCTGGAAGCCGAAGGCTTCGAAGTGCGCACCTACCCCGATGGCGAAAGCGGCCTGCAAGGCATTCTTGGCAAGCCGCCGGATCTGGCGGTGCTCGATATTAAAATGCCGCGCCTGAATGGGCTGGAAGTGCTGGAGCGCCTGCGCAAAACCAGCTCGCTGCCGGTGATCTTCCTGACCTCCAAGGATGATGACGAGGATGAGCTGACCGGCCTGTCGCTGGGGGCGGATGATTATATCCGCAAGCCCTTCAGTCAAACCCTGCTGCTGGCGCGCATTCGCGCGGTGCTGCGGCGGCGCGAAGCGGTAGCGGCGAACGAGCCCGCGATGATGGTGCGCGGCAATCTCGCCCTCGATGAAAAGCGCCACCTCTGCACCTGGAAGGGCCTGCCGATCGACCTGACGGTGACGGAGTTCCTCATTCTGATGGCGCTCGCTCAGCGTCCCGGCCATGTGAAGAGCCGCGATCAATTGCTCGACGCCGCCTATGGCGAAAGCGCTTTCGTCGATGACCGCACCATCGACAGCCACATCAAGCGCTTGCGTAAAAAATTCAAAGTCACCGACGAAGATTTTTCCGAAATCGAAACCCTGTATGGCGTTGGCTACCGATTCTCGTCCTAGCCCGCCGCCCCCGAAAGCGGGCGCCGCGCCGGACCATATCGCCCTCGTCGGGGAGCAGAAAGCCGCCGCTGGGGTGCGCGATGCTGCCAAGAAGCGGCGGCGGATTTCCACCCTCTCGGTGCGCATCCTCGCGGTCAATCTGCTCGCCCCGCTGATGCTCGGCCTGGGGTTGCTCTATCTCGACCGCTACCAGGAAGCCCTGGTGCGCGCCGAAATCGAAGCGCTGACCATGCAAGCCGGGCTGATGTCCGGCGCGCTGGGGGAGGGGGCGACGGCGCTGACCAGCTTGGAGCAGTTGCGCATCGTCGAATCGGTGGCGCGGCCGATGGTGCGGCGGTTCGCCTTGCAAACCCGCGCCCGCGCCCAAGTGTTCGAGCGCGACGGCACCCCCTTGATCGATAGTCAATTGGTGCTGCACCCGAACGGCATGGTCAGCGTCGCCCCGCTACCGGGGGAACCCGATGGGGTGGGGCCGTGGCTGTCGCGCGCCTATGATTGGGTGTTCAACGCGCTGCCCCGGCGCGATAATTTTCCGCAGTACGACACGCGCCCGCTGCGCCGCGCCTCCGACTATCCCGAAGGGGCGAGCGCGATGCTGGGCGACCCGGCGGCGGCGGCCTATGTTAGCGACAATGGCCATTTTATCTTCACCATCGCCATGCCGATTCAGCGCTACCGCGAAGTTGTCGGCGTGCTGATGCTGTCGCGCGCTTCCACCGAAATCGATGAATCCCTGCGCCGGGTGCGCGCCGATATTATGATCTTGGGCGGCCTCGTGCTGGTGGTGACGATTCTGATGTCGCTCTATCTGGCCAGCACGATTGCCCGCCCGATCCGCCGCTTGGCGCTGGCGGCGGAACGGGTGCGCCAGGGGCGGGCCAATGCCGCTATTCCCGATTTCAGCAAGCGCCGCGATGAAATCGGCGACCTCTCGACCGCGCTCAAGGCCATGACCGAAACGCTGCACCAGCGGCTTCAGGCTATCGAACGGTTTGCGGCGGACGTGAGCCACGAGATCAAAAACCCGCTCTCCTCCCTGCGCTCGGCGGTGGATGTGGTGGGTCGGCTGGAAGACCCGGAGAAGCGCGCCAAGCTGATGACGATTGTGCGCCTCGACGTGCAGCGCATCGACCGGCTGATTACCGATATCGCCGCTGCCTCCCGCGTCGATGCCGAAATGGCGCGCGCCGAGCCGCAACCGCTGGATTTCGGGCGGCTGATGGGGGCGCTGGTCGGTGTGTATGAAGTAACCGACCCCGAAGGCGCGGTGCCGATCACGCTGACCGTTGCGCCGGGGGGCTTGCTGACGGTGTTGGGCGTTGAAGACCGGCTGGTGCAGGTGTTCCGCAATCTCATCAACAATGCCCGCAGCTTTAGCCCGCCGGAGGGCAGTATTCGCCTCTCGGTCCGGCGCGACGGCGCGCGGGTGATCGCAACCGTCGAAGACGATGGGCCGGGCATTCCGCCGGGCAAGGAAGAGGCGATTTTCCAACGCTTCTATTCCGAACGCCCGAAGGCCGAGAACTTCGGCACCCATTCGGGCCTGGGGCTTTCGATTTCGCGGCAGATCATCGAGGCCCACGGCGGCACGCTGACGGCGCAAAACCGGCACCATTTCGACGGCCACGTAACCGGCGCGGCCTTCATCGTCACGCTGCCGGTGGCGCGGGGGTTGCGGGTATAAGGGTGAGGTTCCTTGAGGAGGCTGACATGACCGAGTCCCATCCATCTCTTCCACTCGACCCGCACCTCGGTGCCGCGCCACCAGCCCGGCGCGGCACGGAGGTGCAGCCCATCGATCTGACCCCGGACGGCCCCAGCATTCACGCCACCTGCATTTCCCTGCATGGGGTCGGCTTGCTGCTGCGCGGCCCCTCCGGCTTGGGGAAATCCGATCTCGCGCTGCGCCTCATCGATGGCGGCGCGACGCTGGTGGCCGATGATCGTACATTGCTCAGTACGGCGCTCACGGCGGGCGGGCCGATTTTGGTGGCCTCGCCGCCGCCGGGGCTCGCGGGATTGCTTGAGGTGCGCGGCCTGGGGCTCGTGCGCTTGCCGCATCAGAGTCTCTGCCCGGTGCATATGGTGGTGGATGTGTTGGCCGCCGAAGATCGGCCCGAGCGGCTGCCCGATCCCGATACGGAAGTGTTTCTCGGCGTCACGCTGCCGCGCTGGTGCCTGAATGCGCTGGAGCCCTCGGCCCCGGCCAAAGTGCGCCTCGCCGTGCGGATATTGACCGAGCGCAGCCCGAAACTACTGGCCCCGCCCGATCCCCTCCCAGTGGACCCGGTATGACGAGCGCTTTTGCCCGCGCCCGGAATCGGCTATCGTCGGCTTCTGAGAGAGTATCACGGGCGGGCCGAGACCAAATGCGACCGATGGGGATATTGTGAGCCAAAGCCAATCCCCCATCCTCGTGGTGTCGGGCATGTCGGGCGCGGGGAAATCCACGGCCCTGCGCGCCCTCGAAGATATCGGCTATGAAGCGGTCGATAATCTGCCGTTGCCGCTGCTGCCGATGGTGGCGCAACTGCACGACCGCATCGCCGAGCCGCTGGCCATTGGTATCGATATTCGCACGCGCGGTTTTTCGGTCGATGAACTGCTGCTCGCGCTCGATAAGATCGAGACGGATTCCGGCACGCGCCCGCAACTGGTGTTCCTCGATTGCGACGATGACGCGCTGGTGCGGCGCTTCACCGAAACCCGCCGCCGCCACCCGCTCGCCGCCGACCGGCCCGCCGCCGATGGCATCGCGCTGGAGCGCGCCCTGATCGGCCCGTTGCGCCAGCGGGCGGAAGACGTGATCGATACTACCGTTCTAGCCCCCGGTGAGTTTCGGCGCTTAATGCAGGAATTGGTGCAGGTGAAGGACGGGCGCAGCCTGCTGACCGTCACCGTGCTCTCCTTCTCCTTCCGGCAGGGGCTGCCGCGCGAGGCCGATCTGGTGTTCGACGTGCGCTTCCTGCGCAACCCCTATTACGATTTATCCTTGCGCGCCTTCGATGGGCGCACCAGCGGCGTTGCCGCCTATATTCAGCAAGACCCCGATTTCGGGCCGTTCTTTGCCAACTTCAAACAACTGCTTCTGCCGCTGCTGCCGCGCTATCAGGAAGAGGGCAAAAGTTACCTCACGATTGCTTTCGGCTGTACCGGCGGCAAGCACCGCTCGGTGTTTCTGGCCGAGCAAACGGCGGCGTGGTTGACCGAAAACGGCTGGGGTGCCGGCATCCATCACCGCGAGTTGAAAGACAATCGTCCGGCGCGAGCCGGGCGGGAAAGCGTCGTTCGGGATGGGGCGGGGGGAGCCTTGTGACGCCGATTGTCTTGACAGGGCCGTGCCCTCAATCTTTTGTACTCTCCCGCTGCCGCCGCTGTGGGAGGCTTCGTGCCCGTCGGCCCAAGGTCTCGCGCGGGCTGTTTCTTATGCATCTGCAAAGGCGTTGCCGTCCGAAAGTCGACGGGCACGCGCTTTGCGCCAACGCCGGGGAAAGGCAAGCATGATCGGTCTGGTCCTCGTAACCCACGGACGCCTCGCAGCAGAATTCATCGCGGCTCTTGAACATGTCACAGGCCCGCAGCGCAATTGCGTTGCGGTGTGCATTGGCCCTGAGGATGATATGGAGCGGCGGCGTCAAGATATTCTCGATTTCGTGGCCCAGGTCGATGAGGGCGATGGGGTGGTTGTGCTCACCGATATGTTCGGCGGCACCCCTTCCAACCTTGCGATTTCGATCATGGATAAGGCGCCGGTGGAGGTCATCGCTGGGGTTAATCTGCCGATGCTGATAAAGCTCGCGTCCTTGCGCGAAACCATAAAACTGCCTGAAGCGGTGGCCAAAGCTCAGGAAGCGGGACGAAAATATATCGCGGTCGCCTCGCGGCTGCTGGCGGGCGAGGCCTAGGATATGGGTGTGGAACAGGATCATTCGGTTCAGGTGCTGATTACCAATAAGCGCGGCCTGCACGCGCGCGCGGCGGCCAAATTCGTGAAAACCGCCGAAATGTTCGATGCGGAAGTGCTAGTTTACCATGCCGAAACCGAGCCGGATGAAGAGGTGGAAAAAGTCTCGGGCCGCTCGATCATGGGGCTGATGATGCTGGCCGCCTCCCCCGGCACGCGCCTGACGCTCTCCGCGTCCGGAGTGGAAGCCGATGCGGTGCTGGACGCGCTCGCGACCCTGGTGGCCGAGAAATTTCATGAAGAGTAACTAGAATGAAAAGCGACCGGGCCGATGCTGTACCGCCGCTGGGCCGCGAGCGGGTGTTTCAGGGCCTCGGCGTCGCGCCGGGGATCGCCCTCGGCACCGCTTGGGTCTCCGACGATACCGCGCCCTCGACCCCGGAATATCTGATCGAGGCGGACGGGCTCGAAGCCGAATCGCAGCGGCTGAAGGATGCGGTGGCGCTCGCCACTAAGCAGTTGAAGAAGCTCAAGGTTAAATCCCAGTCGCTGCCCCCGGCGGCGGCGGAAGAATTGGGCTATTTGCTGGATGCGCGCCTGCAAATGCTGGCGGGCTCGCGTCTGATCCGCACGGCGGATAAGTTGATTTCTGAATTGCGCCTGAATGCCGAAGCGGCGGTGCGCGCGACGATTGCCGAAATCAGCGACGGCTTCTCGCGCATGGGCGACGCTTATCTTGCCGCGCGCGGCGATGACGTGCGCGAGGTCGGCGAACGGCTCATCCGCTGCCTGATGGCAACCCCCTATGTGGCGCTGAAGCACCTACCCGAGGGCTGTATTCTGATTGCCGCCGATCTGACCCCGGCGGATACGGCGCTGCTCGACCCAAAACTGGTGCTGGGGTTCGCCACCGAAACGGGGGGCAAGGAAAGCCATACGGCGATTATGGCGCGCTCGCTCGGCGTCCCGGCGATCCTGGGCATTGCCCATTTGGTCGAAGGGCTGAAAACCGGCGATCCGATCATTCTCGATGGGCACGCGGGCAAGCTCATCGCGCATCCGACGCCGGAAACCCGCGCGCGCTACGAGGCCGAAGGCGCGGCGCTGAAGAAGGAGCGCAAGCGCCTCTCCCGCCTGCGCGACGTGCCTGCGATTACCACGGACGGTTTCACCATCGGCCTCAACGCCAATATCGAACTGCCGCGCGACCTTGAAGGCGCGCATCGGGTGGGGGCGGAGGGCGTTGGGCTGCTGCGCACCGAATTCCTCTATATGAACCGCGATCACGCGCCCGATGAAGACGAGCAGTATGAGTTTCTGCGCGAGGTGGTGGAGGGGATGGAGGGCAGCCCCGTCACCATCCGCACGATCGATGTCGGCGGCGATAAGCTGGCCCCGGCGCTGCGCGAGCAGATCGGCGAGCCGTTGGAGGAAGCGCCGAACCCGGCCTTAGGCGTGCGCGGCGTGCGCCTGTCGCTCGCCCATCCGCGCCTGTTCGACACGCAACTCGCCGCCATTCTGCGTGCGGCGGTCCACGGCCCAGTGCGGATTCTGCTACCGATGATCTCCCATATCGGCGAAGTGCATCAGGCGCGCGAAGCCCTGGAGCGGGTGCATAAGCGCCTGAAGCGCCGCAAGGTGAATGTACCGGAAAAAACTGCCGCCCCTGGGGGTGATGATCGAAGTGCCGGGCGCGGCCCTATCGGCCGATGGTCTCGCGGCGGTGTCCGACTTTTTCGCCATCGGCACCAATGATCTGACCATGTATACGCTCGCCATCGACCGGGGCGACGAGCGCGTCGCCGCCCTCTACGAGCCCTTGCATCCGGCCGTGCTGCGCCTCATTCAATTCACCGTGGAAGCCGGGCTGCGCTACCGCATCCCCGTCAGCATCTGCGGCGAAATCGCGGGCGACCCGCGCTTCGTGCCGCTGCTGCTGGGGATCGGCGTGCGTGAGCTGTCGATGTCGGCGCCCAAGCTGCCCAGCGTGAAAGAGCGCATCCGCGCTCTCAGCCTCACCGAGGCCAGCCGCAGAGCCCGCACCATCATGGATCAGGCCGACGCCAAACGTATCGGCGAGTTGCTCGACGATTTCATCGCCAATCTCGGCGTTCATTCCATCTAAACAAAGAGCTCAAGACAATGTTGGGGGAAGCGTCGGCGCTGATGGCGTCGCTTTGCTGGACCTTGGGTCCGCTGATCGCAACGCCGGTCATCAAGGAAATCGGCTCGGTCGCCTTTAGCCGCAGCCGCATGGTGATTTTCGTTGTGCTGCTCGGCGCGGCGGCCAGCCTGTTCGCCGATTGGAGCCACCTGACGTGGGACGCGAGCTTCTGGGCCGTGCTGTCGGGCCTCATCGGTCTGTCGTTGGGCGATGTGGCGCTGTTCCAATGCTATAAAATGATCGGCCCGCGCCTCGGCAGTCTCATTTATATGAGTGCCGCGCCCTTTACCGTTATTCTCGGTTGGGCGCTGCTCGGCGAAGCTTGCCGCTGCAAGCGCTGCTCGGGGGGGCGCTGGCGCTCGGCGGCATTGCCCTGGCCGTCGCCCGAAAAGAAAAAGAAGCGGCGAGCCTTGCGCCCGAACCCGGCGCGCTGACGGTCGGCATCCTTTTCGGCCTCTTGGGCGGTTTGGGGCAGGCGGGCGGCTCGTTACTGCAAAAACCGGCGCTGATCGCGGGCGTCGATCCGATTCTGGTGGCCTTCTTGCGCGCGCTCGGCTCGCTTGCGCTGTTTCTGCTGATTACCCGCCCCAGCGCTTTCCGCCAGCCGGGCCGTTTGTGGAAGCGTATTGCGCTGGCCGGGTCGATTTCCGGTGGGGGGGTGTTTTTCGTCTCCTACGCCATCGCCAACGTCGAAACCGGACTCGCGGCGATCTTGAGCGCGCTGCCGCCGATTCTGATGCTGCCTATTTTGCGGATTTTCTTCGGCGTGCGCCTCAGTTGGGTGTCCTGGGCGGCGACGGCGCTCGCGCTGTTCGGTGTGGTGCTGATTCTGACGCGCTGATTTCCTTGCGCGGCAAAACACCGTAAACTGCGGCCATGCTCACGATCACCCTACTGCCCGTCCGCAGCGATAATTACATCTTCCTCGCGGTCGATTCCGCGACTGGCTTTCGCTTTGTCGTCGATCCCGCCGATGCCGAGCCGGTGCTGGACGCGCTTGCGGGCGAAAAGCTCGATGCGATTCTGAACACGCACCATCACGGCGATCACGTCGGCGGCAATCTCGAATTGAAGGCGGCGACGGGGTGCACGATCATCGGCCCGGCGGCGGACCGCGACCGGATTCCGGGGATTGATCGGGCGGTGGCGGATGGCGAGACGGTAGCGCTCGGGGCCTCGGAAGCCCTGGTGATGGATGTACCCGGCCATACGCGCGGGCATATCGCTTATTATTGCGCGGAGAGTGCCGCGCTGTTTTGCGGCGATACGCTGTTCGCGCTCGGCTGCGGGCGGCTGTTCGAAGGCACGCCCGCGCAAATGTGGGACGCGCTGAAGCGCTTCCGCGCGCTGCCTGCCGACACCCGCATCTATTGCGCCCATGAATATACCGAAAGCAACCTGCGCTTCGCCGAACATCTCCTGCCCGGCGATCCGGCGCTCAGCGCTTACGGCGTGGAAATTCGGGCCAAACGGGCGCAAGGGCTGCCGACGGTTCCGGCCTTGATCGGGCAGGAGACGGCGGCGAGCCCCTTCTTGCGCGCCGATGATGGGGAGATGGCGGCGAAGCTCGGCCTTGCCGTGAACGCGGACCCGGTTGCGGTTTTTGCGGAGATCCGAGGTCGCAAGGATCGCTTTTAGGTGGTAGCGTCGGTCTTCCCGAAAATTGGAGAATAAACGATGCTTCAGCTCCGCTTCGCGTCAGCGTCGCCTTACGCGCGCAAGGTGATGGTGATCGTCCATGAAACCGGCTTGTCGGACGAGGTGGAGATCGTTCCAACCAATCCGCACCAGGAAGAATCGCTGCGCTCGCAAAACCCGCTCTGCAAAGTGCCGACGCTGGTACTGGAAGACGGCGAGTCGCTGTTCGACAGCCCGGTGATCGTCGAATATCTGCTGGCGCTGGCGAGCAATACCGATCTGCTGCCGCTGGGTGGCCCGGCGCGCTGGTCGGTGTTGCGGTTGCAAGCCTTGGGCGACGGGATTTGTGATGCGGCCTTCGGTACGCGCATGGAAAGCATGCGGACCGACGCCGAACAGTCGCAGGCCTATCTTGCGCGCCAGGAAGCCGCGATGATGGCGGCGGCGGATTGGCTGGAAGGCCAGGCGCGGCAGTTGGAGCCGATTACGCTGGGTAGCCTCGCCGTCGCCTGCGGGCTGGGCTACATCGATTTTCGCCTGCCCCATATCGAATGGCGCACGGGCCGCCCCCGGTTGGCGGCTTGGTACGCGGCGATTGAAACCCGCCCCTCCCTGGTCGCGACAAAGCCGACCGCATAGGAGCCATATCACATATAACGAATGTTGTTTGTGGTATGAACTTTACACGCAGGGGCGAGTGTGATTTTGTGAAATCCAGATTTTTCAGAGGATTTCCCATGCGCTCTCTCGTCTCCCGCCTCAGCCGCCGCGCCGCCCTTCTCGGCGTTACCGCCAGCCTTGCCGTCGCGGCCCTGCCGGTTGCCGCCCAAGCGCCGGTGAAGCTGCAAGTCGGCTATATCCCCGTTCTCGGCGTCTCGCAGCTTTTCGTGATGGAAGGCGAAGGCTGGGCGAAGGCAGCGGGGCTCGATTTGCAAATCACCCGCTTCGATAGCGGCCCGGCGATGATCCAGGCGCTCGCGTCCGGCAAGCTCGATATTCTCTATGCGGGCGTCAGCCCCTTCATCGTCGCCAAAGCCAATGGCATCGGCGTGACGGTGCTGGCGGCGACGGCGACGGAAGAGATTGCGCTGGTCGGGCGTGGGACCTTTGCCGACCTCGTGGCGAAAACCGGCTCGGCAGCGGCGGCGGTTCCGGCTTTCTTCAAGGAAACCGGCAAGAAGGTGAAAATCTCCACCCAGCCCGCAGGCTCGGTGCCCGATACGGTCACGCGCTATTGGGCACAGGAAGTCGGCAAGCTCGATCCGAACCAGATCGAGATTCTGCCGATGGGCATCGAAAAAACCCAGCAAGCCTTGCTGGCGAAAGCCGTCGACGTGGCGGCGGTGCGCGAGCCGGTGATTACCATCATTCGCGATATCGACCCGGAAGTGAAAATCGTCGGCCTCGGCGGCGAGATTTTTCCAGGCCAACCCGGCTCGGTACTGGCGGTGCGGGATGATGCGCGCAAGGCCAATCCGGAAGCGATTGATAAGCTGGTCGCCCTGCACGTTCGCGCCACGAAACTGCTGGCGTCCGACCCGAAGAAGGCGGCCCCGGCGGTGCATAAGTTCATTGGCGCGGGGCTGACCGATCAGGGCACCATCGAACGCGCGCTGGCCTCGCCCTCGTCGAAATTCGAAGCCAATCCCGATGCGATTCGGGCGTCGGTCGAAAAAATGCAGACTTTCCAGGCGAAAATCGGCACGTTGCCGCAGACCGTTCCGCTCGATACCTTATTCGACGTTGGCCCCTATAAGAAAGCCGCTGCCCAGTGACCTCGATTGCGCCTGCGATTCCCCTCGTTAAAGATCGAACCCAGCTTCATCGCTTAATCCTCTCGCTCGTCGGGTTGGCGGTGTTTTTAGGGCTGTGGGAATCGCTGGCGCAGAGCGGGTTGCTCTCCCGCACGCTGGCCCCGCCGCCGTCGATGATTCCGGCGGCGGCGATGCGCGAATGGGCGAGCGGTCATTGGTGGAAGGCCGTTCAGGGCAGCTTCGGCCATTATGCGGCGGGGCTGCTGCTCGGCTCGGGCCTCGGCATTGCGCTGGGGATTTCGGCGGGCCTGTCGCGCACCTTCGAAGCTTTGCAGCTTGGCATCGTCCGGGTGCTGCGCCCGATTCCGGGGATCGCCTGGATTCCTTTCGCCGTCATCTGGTTCGGCATCACCGAAGCGGCGGCGACCTTCATCATCGCCATCGGTGTGTTCTGGATCAATTATTTCGCGGCTTTTGCGGCGGTGCGCGGCGTCGATCCCGATTTGCTGGAAGTGGCGGAGGCCTTCGGGCACCGCTCGCGCCTGGCGAAGCTGTTCAAGATCGTGCTGCCCGCCGCCGCCCCAGGGATTTTCAACGGTATCCGCATCGCCCTCGGCCAAGGCTGGATGGCGGTGGTCGCCGCCGAACTCTTCGGCATTCCCGGCATCGGCGCGCGCATGATGGAAGCCTCTTCCCTGCTCGCAACCTCCGTCGTCGTGCTCTATATGCTGACGATTGCCGGGCTCTATAGCCTTACCGATATTCTGTTTGGCCGCCTGACGGCCCTGGTGCTGCAATGGCAACGCTAAACCCGCCGATCATCGAGATTTCCGGCCTGCAACTGGCCTATCCGCAAGCCGATGGCGGGCGGACGGTGGTGCTGGAAAACCTCGACCTCACCCTTAATCGCGGCGATTTCGTCGCCATCGTCGGCGCGTCGGGCGTGGGGAAATCCACCCTGCTACGCGTGTTGGCCGATCTCTCGAAACCCTCCGCCGGAACCGTCACCAGCCGCCTCGTGCCGCGCCCGAACAGCCGCCCCAGCGCGCTGGTGTTCCAAGAAGCCCGGTTGCTGCCGTGGCGGCGGATTTTGGGGAATGTGATGTTCGGCCTCGAAGGGCTCGGGCTCTCGAAAGCCGAGCAACGCCAGCGCGCGGAAGCCGCCCTGGCTCTCGTTGGTCTGTCGGAGTTTCACACCCGCTGGCCCTACCAGCTTTCCGGCGGCCAGCGCCAGCGCGTCGGCCTTGCGCGGGCACTCGCGGTCGAACCCGATCTGCTGCTGCTGGACGAGCCCTTCGGCGCGCTCGACGCCATCACCCGCGCCCAGTTGCAGGACGAAGTGTTGCGCATCTGGAAAGCCAGCGGCACCACCATTCTGATGGTGACGCACGATATCGACGAAGCCGTCTACCTCGCCGACCGGGTAATCCTGCTCGGGGGCAAACCCGCCCATATCACCGCCAGCCACGACATTCTCGACCCGCGTCCGCGCCAACGGGGAGCCGCGCTCGCTATCGAGCGCGTCCGGAGCGATTTGGGCCGGGCGATGAGTGTCGAAGGCGAAGGCATTTAAGCGATGCAAGGTTAGGGGCTGTCCGCCCCTAACAACCCCGACCCAAGGGGCTTGCCCCTTGGGGAACCGATATAGAAACGGTCATCGGTAAAACTTACCGATGACCGTTTTATTTTTCCCAGAACAATGGATTCTCAAGGGGCAAGCCCCTTGAGCGGGGGTGTCGGGGGGCAGCGCCCCCGACCTTTCCCTTAGACGATGCTCAGCTTCACATCGATATTGCCGCGCGTGGCGTTGGAGTAGGGGCACACTTGGTGGGCTTTTTCGACCAGTTCTTCGGCAACTTTCCGCTCCAGGTCCGGCAACTCGATGGCAAGGGCGACGGTGAGGCCGAAGCCGCCTTCGGAGCGCGGGCCGATGCCGACGGTGCTGGTGATGGCGGTGTCGGCGGGAACCTTCACGCCGGTCTGGCTGCCGACGAATTTCAGCGCGCCGATGAAGCAGGCGGCATAGCCGGCAGCGAAAAGCTGTTCGGGGTTATTGCCCTCACCGCCCGCGCCGCCGAGTTCCTTCGGCGTGGTCAGCTTGACGTCCAGGCTGCCGTCGAGAGTGGCGGAGCGGCCATCGCGGCCCCCAGTAGCACGGGCGGAGGTTTTGTAGAGAACATTGACGGACATGATCGTTCCTTTCAGAGAGAGAGATGGTCTTGGGGGAGGGGTTAAGGGTTAGCGCAGGGCGGCTTTGAGGAAGCTTGCGGCTTGATCGAGCGCGGCGCGGGTGGCGGGGGTTGCGGACAGGGCGTTGAGCATGACGAAGTCGTGAATGGTGGCATTGTAGCGTGTCACCGTTGTGACGACCCCGGCCTCGATCAGCTTGCGGGCATAGGCTTCGCCTTCGTCGCGCAGAACATCGTTTTCGGCAGTGATAACCAGGGCTTGCGGCTGCTTGGCGAGCTGCGCCTTGCTGGCGTTCAGCGGCGAGATTTTCGGATCGGCCCGGTTCGCGCCTTGGGGCAGATAGGCGTTCCAGAACCACTCCATCGCCGGCTTTGTCAGCCACGGGCCATTGGCGAACTCCTTATAGGAGCCATTGTCCATGCTCGCGTCCGTCACCGGGTAGAACAGCAGTTGGGCTTTCAGCGCCGGGCCACCGCGTTCTTGCGCCAGTTGCGCCACCACCGCCGTCATATTACCGCCGACGCTATCGCCGCCAATGGCAATGCGCTTCGGATCGAGCCCAAGTTTCGCGCCATGTTCGGCAACATATTTGGTGACGGCGTAATCCTGTTCAATGGCGGTCGGGTAGCGCGCTTCGGGCGAGCGCTCGTAATCGACGAAGACCACGGCGATGCCAGCTTTCACGACCAATTCGCGGACCAGCCGATCATGGGTGAGCGTATCGCCCATCACCCAGCCCGCGCCGTGGAAGTACACGAGGGCGGGCAGCGCGCCCTTGGCAGCGGTGGGGCGGAGGATGCGGATGCGGGTTTCGCCCGTGGGGCCGACCGGCAGCTTGCTGTCCTTGACGCTCACGCCTTTCGGCAGGTCGGCACCGCTTTGCACTGTGCGCAGCAGGTCGCGGGCCGCTTCGGGCGTCAGCGTGTAGATCGGCGCGCCCCCGGAGGCGGCGACGGCGTCGATGAATTTTTGCGTGCCGGGCTCCAGCACGGGGCTTGCGGCCAGGGCGGCGGCGGAAAGGGCGGTAGCGACGGCAAGGCTGGCAACGAGGGTCTTCATGATTGGCTCCTGTTTAACATCGTGAGCGATTAGATCGTGTGCGATTGTTATGCACTCTTTCATCTACCCCTGTCAAGCGTGTACGATTAGGTCGTGCGATAATTTTTTTGAGGCGAGGAGACACCCAATGTCGAACGAATGGCTGCACCTGGATAATCAGCTTTGCTTTGCGGTCTATTCCACCGGTCACGCCTTCACGCGGGTCTATAAGCCGCTGCTGGACGCGCTGGGCCTCACTTACCCGCAATACCTCGTCATGATGATCCTGTGGGAGCAGGACGGGCAGACGGTGGGGGACGTGGGCGAGCGGCTGTTCCTCGAATCCTCCACGCTGACCCCGCTGCTAAAGCGCCTTGAGGCGGCGGGCTTCGTCGAACGCCGCCGGTCGCTGGAAGACCAGCGGCAAGTTCGGCTGTATTTGACCGAAGCGGGGCAGGCGTTGCAGACGAAGGCGCAAAGCGTGCCGCCGTGCATCCTGTCGGCAACGGGGCTCGACCTGCCGGAGCTTGCCGCGCTGAAGGCGGAGATCATCCGGCTGCGGGCGTCGCTGGCAGCGGCGGTGGAGAGGGCTTAGGCTCTAGCCGCCCGTGCCGAACATGGGCTAAACTTGTGTCGCCTGCCGAGGAGGAGCCGATGTCTCGAACCGTAAGCCTTGAAGAGGCCGAACGCGATTTGTCGCGTCTCATCCAGCGGGCGGCGGGGGGCGAAGATGTTGTGATTGTTGCTGCCGATGGCCTGCGCACGCGGCTCGTAACCCTTCCTCCGCCCGCCAGAACGCCGCGTCGTCCGGCTCATGCGCTGAAGCTTACGGCGCTTGCCGATGATTTCGATTCGCCCTTGGCGGGTGACGGGCTCGCGATCTTTGAGAGGCCCCTAGAATCCGAATGACTTATCTGCTGGATACGCAGGTCTTCCTCTGGTGGGACAGCGAATCGCCAAGGTTGGGCCTACGAGCGAGAGAGATTCTTTCAGACCCGGCCGAGACCATTTATGTAAGCGCTGTAAGCGTTTGGGAAATTGCCATCAAAGCTTCGCTGGGGAAGCTCGCCTATAGCGGTTCTCCCACGGCAGCG
>NZ_LAJY01000197.1 GCF_000963705.1 Elstera litoralis
TCTCAACGATCTCGGGACTTGCGCTTTATTTTCACCTTGGGACCAATCTGTTTCGGGAAATGCATGAGATTTTATCTCTCGTCTTATTGGTTCCGGTCATTGTTCACATTTGGCGCAATTGGCCCGGATTTGTGAATTACTTCCGGCGGCGGGCAATGCCGATCAGTCTTGCCGTTTGCTTTCTCGCGGCGGTGCCTTTCGTCTATGCGGGCTTAAGCAAACCCGCCGGTGGAAACCCTGCCATTGCCTTGATGATGGCCGCCCAGAAAGCCCCTATCGCCAAACTTGCGCCGGTTTTGGGACTGGATGAAGCCTCAGCCCTTCGACGGTTGCGGGATGCGGGCTTTGCCGATGTGAGTGGTATCGATACGGTCGCCGCCCTCGCGGCCAAGGCGCAGCTATCGCCGATGGCCGTTATGGCGCAACTTACCGCGCCGCAGCGTTAATATTCACCGCTTGGCTGGGTTTGTGCTGGGATTCGGCACAAACCCGCCGGGAACAGGCGCTTTGAGCGAAGGTCTTACGTTGCCCTTGCGTCGAAGGGTGCCGCTGAGTTATGGTTACTGAACGCGGTTAACCGCGCCATATTCTATTAAATTACTCTGTTAATCTCCCAAAAAATCTCTTTTCGGCGTCAAAACGAAACGTTCCTCTCAAAGACGAAGGACAGCGGAATGAAACCACGCATCATAGCGTTGGCGGCGGTTTTTGGTGCATTGGCCTCGGCCAGCTTTGCCCAAGATCCGGCAGCGGGTGAAAAAATCTTCGTTCAGTGTAAAGCCTGCCATCAGGTCGGCCCTGGCGCGAAAAACCTGACGGGGCCGAATTTGAACGGTCTGTTCGGGCGCAAATCCGGCTCGGTCGAGGGCGCGCGCTATTCGGCGGCGAATAAAACTTGGGGCCAAGTCTGGACGGAGGAGATCTTCCGTACCTATATCCAAAACCCGCGCGAAACGATCCCCGGCACGACGATGGCTTTCGCCGGGCTGCGCGACGCACAGAAGATCAGCGATCTTATCGCCTACCTCAAACAGTTTGGCGCGGACGGGAAGACTCCCTAACCGCACTGGCTTTTTCCATACAATCTGGGTTCGAGCTTGGAGGGTTCCATGCAATTAACGATTAACGGTAAGACCCATTCGGTCGAGGCCGATCCCGATATGCCGCTGCTGTGGGTGCTGCGCGATCATCTCGCGATGACCGGCACGAAATTCGGCTGCGGCGTCGCCCAGTGCGGGGCCTGTACGGTCCATATCGACGGGCAGCCGGTGCGCTCCTGCCAAACGCCGCTGTCAGCCGCGGAAGGCATGAAGATTACCACCATTGAAGGCGTCTCCGGCCCGGTCGCAACCGCCGTACAGACGGCCTGGGCCAAGCTGGACGTGCCGCAATGCGGTTACTGCCAATCGGGTCAGGTGATGGCCGCCGTGGCGCTGCTCACCGACAATAAAAAGCCGACCGATGCGGATATCGATAGCGCGATGGCGGGCAATCTCTGCCGCTGCGCCACCTATCAGCGCATCCGCGCCGGGATTCATGACGCCGCCAAAGCGCTGGCATAGGGAGGCTTTGATGCATTTTCATCGATTAAGTGAGCCCAAGGCTCCGCAACCGACTGTCGAAACCGCCTGGTTTCGCCCGTCGCGGCGGCAGTTTCTGATCGGCGCTGCCGTAACGGGCGCGGGCCTCAGCATTGGCATGCCCGCGCCTGGGGTGAAAGCACAGGCGGCAGCCGCGCTGTCCAACCCTTTCCCGACTTATATTCGGCTGACGCCCGACAATAAGGTCACCGTGCTCGCCGCCCATATGGATATGGGCCAGGGCATCTATAACGGCATCGCCACGCTGGTTGCCGAAGAACTGGGCGCCGATTGGTCGCTGGTAACGGTCGAGGGGGCCTGGGGCGATATCAAAGCCTATGGCAATGTCACCTGGGGCGGGGCGATGCAGGGAACGGGCGGCTCCAGCGGCATTGCCTCGTCCTGGGTTCGCTACCGGCAAGCCGGGGCCGTGGCGCGCACGTTGCTGGTCTCGGCGGCGGCGAAAGCCTGGGGCGTTCCGGCAGCGGAGATTAAAGTTGAGAACGGTCAACTTTCCCACGCCAGCGGTAAGAAAGCCCCGCTCGGGGCTTTTGCCGATGCGGCGGCGAAAGAGGCTTTGCCCGCCAGCGTCGAGCTGAAATCCCCGGATCGCTGGACGCTGATCGGCAATGCCGCGCACCGTCGTTACGATTCGGCGATCAAAGCCAAGGGCCAGCAGGATTACACCATTGATGTGCAGCTTCCCGGCCAATTGGTTGGGATGATTCTGCACCCGCCTTTGTTCGGCGCGACGTTGAAATCGGTCGATGCCACCGCGGCGAAGGCGGTTCCGGGCGTCACGGATGTCGTCACGATCACGCGCGGCGTCGTCGTGCTGGCGAAGGATACTTGGTCGGCGATGAAGGGCCGCGAGGCGCTGGTCGTGACCTGGGACGAGAGCAAGGCGGAAAAGCGCGGCTCAGCGCAGATCATGGCCGATTATCGGGCCTTGGCGGCAAAGCCGGGAACCTTGGTGGAAGAGCGCGGCTCGGCGGCGACCGGCCTCGCGGGCGCGGTCAAAACCCTGGAAGCCACCTATGAGTTCCCCTATCTCGCCCATGCCGCGCTGGAGCCGCTGAACGCGGTGGTGCGGAAAGACGGTGAGGTTCTGGAAGTGTGGGGCGGGCACCAGATGCCGGACCTCTATCAAGGCCTCGCGGCCAAAATCGCCGGAACCACGCCGGATAAAGTGCGTCTGCACGTCATGAAAACCGGCGGCGGCTTCGGGCGGCGCGCGGTGATCGATGGCGATATTATTGCCGAAGCGGTGGAAACCGCCAAAGCGATCAACTTCCGCGCCCCGGTGAAGCTGCAATGGACGCGGGAAAACGATATGGCCGGGGGGCGCTATCGCCCGCTCATGCTGCATCAGGTGAAAGTCGGGCTCGATGCTAAGGGCGCGATTACCGGCTGGCAGCACCATATCGTCGGCCAATCGATCTTGATCGGCACGCCGTTAGAAGCTTTCGCGGTGAAAAACGGCGTCGATGCAACCTCGGTGGAAGGGGTAGCCCAATCGCCCTACGCGCTACCGAACTTTCGCGTCGAAGTGACCAACACGCAATCGCCGGTGCCGGTGCTGTGGTGGCGGTCGGTGGGCCATACCCACACGGCCTATGCGATGGAAACCATGATCGACGAAATCGCGCGCACGGCGGGGCAAGACCCGGTGGCGCTGCGGCGGCAGTTGCTCAAAGACCACCCGCGCCCCTTGGCCGTGCTGAATGCACTGGCCGAGAAGGCCGGGTGGGACAAGCCGCTGCCCGCCGGGCGCTTCCGGGGTATCGCCCTGCATGAATCCTTCGGCACGATGGTGGGGATGGTCGCCGAAATCACGCTGCAAAAGCAGGGCTTCAAGGTGGAAAATGTCGTCGCGGTTGTCGATTGCGGCGTCGCGGTCAACCCGGATCAGATCGCGGCACAAATCGAAGGCGGGGTCGGCTTCGGTCTCGGCGCGATTCTGCGCGAAGAGCTGCCGTTAGAGGCGGGGCGCGTGGCGGTGCTGAACTTCGACGGCTATCTGCCGCTACGCATCGATGAAATGCCGAAGGTCGAGGTGCATATTATGCCCTCGACCGCTGCCCCCACGGGGATCGGCGAGCCGGGCGTTCCGGTCATCGGTCCGGCGGTGGCGAATGCCGTGGCGGCCGCGACCGGCAAGCGCGTTCGGGTTCTACCGATGGAAAAGGGCCTCGCGGTTTAAGCGAAGCCCCTTCTGAGACGATGGCGGGGGGAGCGATCCCCCGCCATTTTTTTTTAGGCTGCCAGCGCCGGGATGGTCAGCAAATCCTCATCGGTTGCGCCGAAGAACTCATACAGAATCCGGTCGGGGGCGATACCTTGCGCGAGCAGCCCCTGGATCGTCGCCCGCATAAACCCGCGCGGGCCGCAGACGAGGTAGAGCGCCTCCGAAGCCTTGCTGTTTTGGGCAATCCAAGCGGGATCGGCCCGGCCAATATGGTGATAATCGGTGCCTAATTTTGCCTCCGGGCCGATTTTCTCATAGAAGATATGGGCCTGGCCCTGTGGAAGCCTGCCGATGAAGTCGCGCACTTCTCGTCCAAAGGCGTGATGCGCGTGGCTGCGCACGGCGTGGATGAAATGGACGATTCGGTTGGGCTGCGTCGCTGCAATTCTTTCTAACATGCTCAACAGTGGCGTGATGCCAACCCCGCCTGCGATTAGAACCAAAGGGCGCTCGCCGTCCGGCAGGGTGAAAACGCCGGCGGGCGGGGCTACGTCGATCAGCAGGCCAGGGGTATCTATAGTGTGCAAGTAGCTACTGCTTAAGCCTGGCATTATCCCCTCCTCCGGAGCATCTTCCCGCTTGACCGAAATCCGGTAAAAATTCGACTGAACCGCGCCGGACGATAGCGAGTAATGGCGCAGCAACGGCCCATAGCCCGGCACGTCGAGCTTGAGGGTCAGATATTGACCCGGCTGGAAGGCGGGAAGCGGTTGGCCATCGGCGGGGACGAGATAGAAGCTGCTGATTCTGCTGCTTTCCGGGACGATCAATTCGAATTTAAAGCGCCGGTACCCGCGCCATCCGCCGGGGGCGGTCGCGCGGGCTTTGTAAATCTCTTCTTCGTGCGTCGTGAAGATGGTCTTCAACAGGCCGATAGCCTCCGTCCAGGCAGCGACGATCTCCGGCGTGGCGGCATCGCCCAGAATGTCGCGGACGCCCTGAAGGAGGGCGATGGCGAACGCGTCGTAATGGTGTGGCTGGATATTAAGGGCGGCGTGGCGGCTGGCGATACGCTCGATTGCCGGGCCAAGCGCCGCGAGATTATCGATATTCTCAGCATAGGCAATCACCGCCTGCGCCAGCGCTCGCGGCTGCGTGCCGTCGCGCTGGTGCGTGAGGTCGAAGATCGTGCGGATATTCGGATCGCGCAGCAGCAAATCATACATGCGCAGGACGATGGCGAGGCCGTGGATACGCATGATAGGCGCGTTGGATTTGACGACGGCAATCGTTTGGGGGGCAGCATGGAACACTCTCAGTTAAAAAGGTCTAGCTGAGATGCATCTCATAAAAGGGTTTTTTTTAAGACATATATTAAATACAGCTTTGTGCATGACAAAAAAAACCTCCCCCCTTGGGAGCGTTCTTTACGGCGATAGGCTGGGAACGCCGAGGTTCAGGGCACGGGCCATCGGCGAGGCTGGAACGATGATATCGGCCAGGGTATAGCGCTCCAACACCAGCAGGAAGGCATTCATTGCTTCGCCGAGGATGCCGCCGAGGGGACAGCAGGCGGTGAGCGGGCAAGTGTTCCCGCTGGCCTGGAAACATTCAACCAGATCGAAATTATCCTCAAGCGCCCGAACCAGCCGACCAATGTTGATCTCTTGCGGTTTCTGGATCAGCTCGAAGCCGCCGTTGCGGCCGCGCACAGTGCGGATATGGCCGAGATGGGCCAATTCGCCGACGATCTTGGTCAGATGATGCTCGGAAATCCCATAGCAGCCCGCAATCTCAGGAACGGTCGACAGGCCATCGGGTTTCAGGCTGAGGTAAATCAGGATTCGAAGCCCGTAATCGGTATACCGCGTCAGGCGCATGTTGGGGTCCAATCCTTGCGAGCGGCGTGCCCCGCGAGGGGGCGATAACATGATTTTGAAATATGGCTTTTGTTGACGCCATATACCAGAGCGCCCGCTCCAGAAATTGCCCGCACGCCTTAAATCGAGAGCTTCTTGAAAATCTTCTCCGGCACCGAACGGATGATGAGCATAATCAGCGCCCAGAAACCGGGAACATAGAGTTCCTCTTTACCCTTCAGCGCCGCGCGCAAGAGGGTGGCCGCCGCCCGCTCCGGGCTTTCGGCGTAGAAGATTCCCGGCAGGCCCCAGGTCATGCCTGTATCGAGAAAGCCCGGTTTGGCGAAGGTTAGCGTCACGCCACTGCGGAACAGCCGCGCCCGCAAGCCCGAACAGAAGGTCGCGAGCCCGGCTTTGGCCGAGCCATAGATATAATTGCTGAAGCGGCCCCGGTCGCCCGCGACCGAGCCCAGCACGATCACCCGGCCCGCATGGCCTGCTTCCAGCATCGGCGCGAGCGCCAGCAGAAGCCGCGCGGCGCCCGTGAAGGTAGCGGTGAGGCAGCGCAACGCTAAAGCCGGATCGGCTTCCATTGCCTTTTGCTCGGGCATCAGGCCGAAAGCCAGGAAAATATCGAGCCCGCCGGGGCTGGCGTGATGGGGGATGGAGGCTGCCAACGCGTCGAGGCTGGCCATATCCTCCGCATCGAAACTTTCCACAACGACCGCACTCGCGCCGCGCAAGCGCAAATCGGCGGCGCTGCGGTTGAGATCGTCGGTATCGCGTCCGGCCAGAATCAGCCGTGCGCCTTGCCCGGCGACGAGGCGCGCGAAGGCGCGGGCGATGGGGGAGGAGGCACCGAGAATAAGCCAAGTGCGGTCGGTCATCACTGGAAGGGGCTTACCCATGCTTATGCTCCCCGAAGCGCAAGGCGGCGCGATTGGTCGGAGGCGAATTTACCCTCCGGGTCCATCTCGGCGGCAATCTGTTGGAACTCCGCCAAGCGGGGATACATGCGCGCGCAGCCTGCCGCCGACAGGGCGGAGTCTTTGGCGAGATAAATCCGGCCACCGTGATCGAGCGTAATCGCTTCCAGCCGGTCCAGCAGCGCCCCAGTCTCGGCCCGGCGCGGCAGATCGAGCGCCAGAGTGAAACCCGGCTGCGGGAAGGACAGCAGCCCCTGACCTTCCGCCCCGAGGGTTTTCAGCACGGCGAGGAACGAGGCGCTACCGCCTTGGCTCACGGCGTTCAACAGCGCGCGCAAGCCGGTTTCGGCGGCGGCATCGGGAATCACGGCCTGGAACTGGCTGAAGCCCGGTTTACCGTACAGCCGATTCCACTGGGCCAGTGCGTCGAGCGGATAGAGGAATTGCTCAATCGCGCGCAAACTCTGCCGCCCCTGGCGCGGGATGCGGTGGTAATAGGCGGCATTGAACAGTTTCACATTGGTCCGCGACAGGCAGAATTTCGGCAGGTTGACCGGAATCGCTTTGGTTTTGCGCGGCGTTACGGGCACGCCCTCGGGCGATAGATCGGCGGTTTCCAGAATACCGCGCCCGATGCGATCGCCGCTGGCCAGCGCATCGATCCAGCCGACCGAAAAGCGCGCGGCGCTGCGGGCAGCGCGCAGCCCGTTGAGGAAAGCCGCGAGATCGGGCATGCGCTCTTCGCTTAGGCTCACCGCATTGCTCGGGATTTTCAGCAGGCGCAAGCCCGCCGCCAGGATAATCCCCGTCAACCCCGCGCCGCCGACCGTCGCCCAAAATTCGCGCGGCGTTTCTTCCGGCGTTAGGCGGCGCAGGTCGCCCGATGCGGTGAGCAGGTCGATCCAGGCGATATGCGCGCCGAAACTGCCGTCCGCATCGTGGTTCTTGCCGTGCACATCATTGGCAATCGCGCCGCCGACGGTAGCAAAGCCGGTGCCCGGTGTGACCGGCAGCATGAAGCCGCGCGGAATCAGCAGGCGCTGGATCGCCCCCAGCTTACCCCCGCCTCGACGGTCAGCAGTGGCGCATCCCCGGTTTCCAATCCTAGAAAACGGTCCAACCGCTCGGTGAGAAGCACCGCGCCCGCGCTGTTCAGCGCCTGATCGCCGTAGGAGCGCCCGGCTCCCCGCGCCAGCATCGTGCCGTCGCTTTTCAGGCAGGCCGCAACCTCGCTCATCCGTTCGGGCCGGAACGCCGCCGTCTTTGTCTGGGGAAACCGGCCCCAGCCGGACAAAGCCAAGCTTTTGCTGCGCATTACAGGTCTCCCGACGCGGATGACGCCCCATCCCTCGGTCGGCGCAGGGCCGCGAGCAGGAACGGCAGTACGATAAAGCCCAAGGCCGTGGAGAACCACAGTGTCGTTAGGCGAATGATGGCAGTGGCCGCCAGGGCCGCGTCGCCCTCGAACCCGAGCGAGGTCAGCAACAGCAGCATCACCGCTTCCGCCCCGCCGAGGCCGCCGGGCAGCATCGAAATCGTTCCGGCGATGAGGGCGAAAGTGAAAACAAAGCTCGCTTGCTGAAAACTCACCTCCGGCCCGCCGACGGCCTGGAGCAGCAGTTGAAACGACCAAGCCTCCGCCGCCCAACCGATCAAGGCGAGCACCAATCCAACGCCGAAGCGCCGGAAAGTGAAGAGCTTCGCCGTCTCGCGCAGGGCCGCTCTAATCTTGGCGAAGAGACGCGGCGCGCGCCCGCCGAACAGGCGGTAGAGCGCATTCGTCACCCACAGCAGGGTTTTTGGGCGCAGGAACGGCAGCATCAGCACGAGCAGCCCGGCGGCAATGCCCAAGGTCACATCGGCATAGCCGCTGAACGCGCCCAAGGAGGCGAGGCAGAGCAGCATGATCGCCACCATGTCCGAGAGCCGGTCGCCCAGGAACAAAGGCGTGGCGCGTGCGTAGGGCACACCCTTCGCCCGCTCTAACACCCAGAGCCGTAGCGCTTCCCCGGCCTTGCCCGGCGTCGTGGTGAGGGCAAAACCGCCGATGAAGACGGCGATATTGAAGCCAAGGCCTACCTTCAGCCCCAAGCCTTGCGAAAACCAATGCCAACGCAAGGCTCGCAAAGCGTAATTGAACACCGATAGGCCCAGCAGCGCGAGAATGACGCTGAGCGGCACGCGCTGGATTGCCGTCCAAACCTTCTCGAAACCAACATAGGCCCCAACCGCAACCAGCCCCGCCGCGAAGGCAACAATGGTGCCGACGACGATCCATTCCAATCGGCGCAGCTTGCCCTTGGTCAGGCTTTTGGCGTCAACGGCCATAAATCAGCGCTCCGAAGGTGACGATCCAGGCCAGCACATTGCCGATGAGGAATTTATCGGTCAGCACAATGGTCGTCGGCGAGCCCGACCGTTCCTCGACCAGGGCGATTTGCAGATAGCGCAGCACGCCCATAATCACGAACGGCGTGGTGAGATAGAGGTTATGGATGCCCGCTTCCACCGTATAAAGCAGGTAGGAGACCAGCAGCCCGGCCAGCATCATCGCAATTGCGGTATCGAGAAACGGCAGATTGTACCCGGCGAGCGCTTTGCGGTGGCCTTTGTCGAGCTGCTTCACAATATCGTCGCGGCGTTTGGCCAGGGCGATAAACAGCGACACGAGGCCCGTGCAGACGATGATCCATTCCGACGCGCGCACGCCGATGAGGTCCGCCCCGGCAAAAACGCGCAGGACGTACCCGAGGGCGACCAGCATCACATCGAGAATCGAAATCTTCTTCAGCCCCAGCGAATAGCCGAGGTTCACCGCGAGATACACGAGGCTGAGCATCAGAAAGCCGGGGGAAAGCGTGGCGGCGAGGCTAAGCCCGCCCGTCGCCAGAACCACCATCACCCCCAATGCCAGCGGCAAGGGTACGGTGCCCGCCGCGAGCGGGCGCTTGCATTTGGTCGGATGCTGCCGGTCGGCCTCGCGGTCCATCGTATCGTTGAGAATATAGATGGCGCTGGCGAGCGCGCTGAAGCAGAGCACGCCGAGCAGGACCTGGAAAATCGTCTCACTCTTCAGCGCGGCTGGGGTGAAAAACAGCGGGGCGAGAATGAAGGCATTCTTTACCCACTGATGCGGGCGCATCAGCTTTAGCGTTTCAAACATCATCATCCGCGCGCCAAACCTCTCAAGAGCCGGTATCGACCCAATGCTGCCCCTTCTCTACCGAGGGTGCGGGGGGCGTCCAGTGAACTCTTTGTAGGGAGCGGTGCCCCGAAATGGAAGTTCAAGGCTTGGCCTGGATAGGCTAATTTGCGCTATAAGCACCCACGGACGAACGTCAGGCGGTTGGTTTCTAAACTGGAACGAGATGAAAGTAAGCCTATGATCGATTTTCGATGGGTTCGGATGCTCCCCACACTTGGCATCTTGGTTCTTGTTTCCTTCTACATGGTGATGTCTCGGTTCGGCAGTATGATTGTGGATCTCGATCCGTCCTGGCATCAGATGTTGAACTACGCCTTTGGTCAGAATTTTCAGTTTGGTAAAGATATTATTTTCAATAT
>NZ_LAJY01000198.1 GCF_000963705.1 Elstera litoralis
AGCGTAGCGTGAGGACTGCCTAATTGGTAATCATCAATAGAAGGAATGCCCAAAATATGGGCGTCATGATTGGTTCTATAGCACTCGATGCGCCGGTTCTGTTGGCTCCCATGTCGGGAATCAGCGATTTGCCGTTTCGACGCCTCGTCAAGCGTTTCGGGGCAGGGTTGGTCGTGTCTGAAATGATTGCATCGGAGTCCCTCGCGCGGGGTCATAAGACCACGCTAGCGATGGCGCAAACCGAAAGCGACGAGCAACCGGCCGCCGTTCAACTCGCCGGGTGCGACCCCGCGATCATGGCGGAAGCGGCACGGGTGAACGAGGGCAATGGGGCTGCGATCATCGATATCAATATGGGCTGCCCGGTAAAAAAGGTCGTGAACGGGCAGGCGGGCTCGGCGCTGATGCGCGATGAGGCTAAGGCGCTGGCGATTATCGAGGCCGTGGTAAAGGCGGTTTCCATCCCGGTAACGCTCAAAATGCGCTTAGGTTGGGATTGGGACGCCCTAAATGCGCCGTCCTTGGCGAAAAAGGCGGAGGCGGCGGGCATTCGGATGATTACCGTCCACGGGCGCACCCGCATGCAATTCTACACGGGCAGCGCCGATTGGACCCGCGTGCGCGCCACGGTTTCGGCGGTTTCCGTTCCGGTGATCGTCAATGGCGATATTCAATCCTTGGCCGATGCGCGCGCGGCGCTGGACCAATCGGGGGCGGCGGGCGTGATGATCGGGCGCGGGTGTTGCGGGCGGCCCTGGTTTGCCGGGCAGGTCGCGGCCTATCTTGCGCGCGGCGAAAGACTGCCCGATCCAAGTTTACATGAGAAAGCACTGATTTTGCAGGAACATTTCGAAGCTGTGTTAGGGCATTACGGCGTCGAACAGGGGCTTCGAATCGCCCGAAAACATCTGGCTTGGTATGGCGAGGCGCTCGTCGCCGTCGATGATCCGGCGCTCACCGAGTTTCGCGCGATCGTCAATCGGGCCACTCAGCCGGAGCCGGTGATTGCGGCGATGGCACCGCTGTTTGCGGCAGCGGCGATGCGGGGGATGGCGGCATGACGAGCGCCCCCCAGGTCTCCCGTCGCGCGACGCAAAAAGCCCTCATCCGGTAGAAGAGCATATTCTTATCAATGCCTTACCGTATGTTATCATCATTCTCGATGAGAATAATCAAATCCGCCTACTGAACATCAGCGCGGAACAGTTTCTCGGCGTTTCCTCGGCGCAAGCCTGGGCGGAGTGCTGACCGATTATCTCGCCGGCGACAGCCCGCTTCTGTCCTTGGTTTCGCTCTGCCGGGGCAAGGGGCGGAGTGTTGCCGAACATGCGGTTCTGCTCGAAGGCCCGCGCCTTCCCGCGCGGCGGGTAACGGTCGATGTAACGCCGGTGATCGAGCGGCCCGGCACGTTGCTGATTGCCGTGCGCGAGCAGACGATTGCCTCCAAAATCGATCAGCAAATGTCCAGCCGGGGCGCGGCGCGCTCGGTGACGGCGATGGCGGCGATGCTGGCCCATGAGGTAAAAAATCCGCTCAGCGGCATTCGCGGCGCGGCGCAATTGCTGGAAACGGCGGCCTCGCCCGACGATCAAATGCTCACTCGCCTGATCGTCGATGAGGTCGACCGCATCAAGGCGCTGGTCAACCGTATGGAGGTTTTCTCCGATAGCCGGGCCTTGCAGCGCGAGCCGGTGAATATCCATCAGGTTCTGGACCACGTCCGCAAACTGGCGCAATCGGGCTTTGCGCGCGATCATCGCTTTATCGAGCTTTACGATCCGTCGCTGCCGCCGGTCTATGGCAACCGCGACCTGCTGGTGCAGGTTTTTCTGAACCTCGTGAAGAACGCCGCCGAGGCAACGCTCGCGCCAGGCGGGGAAATTACGCTGAAAACCGCCTATCAGCACGGGGTCCGTCTGGAAGTGCCGGGTGCAAAGACGCGGGTTCACCTTCCTTTGGTTGTAACCGTGCAGGATAATGGCGAGGGGATTCCCGATGATCTTCAGCCGCACCTGTTTGATGCCTTTGTCACGACGAAGACAAATGGTTCCGGCCTGGGACTTGCATTGGTTGCTAAGATTATCGGCGATCACGGCGGCGTGGTGGAAGTAGACAGCCAACCGAGGCGCACTAGCTTCCGGGTTTATCTGCCGATGGTGCCGAACCGCTAAGGCGGCTGCGTGAGGGAATGACATGAGGGGCGACGTATGACAGGCAGCACCATTCTGGTCGCAGACGATGATCGCGCTATTCGAACGGTGCTCACCCAGGCCCTCACCCGGCTGGGGCATGAAGTCCGCACGACGGCGACGGCATCGACCCTGTGGTCTTGGGTGGAGGCCGGCGAGGGCGATTTGGTGATTACCGACGTAATCATGCCCGATGCCAATGGACTCGATCTGGTGCCGCGCATTCGGCGGCTGCGGCCAAATCTGCGCGTGATCGTAATGAGCGCGCAGAACACGCTGATGACGGCGGTTAAAGCCACCGAGGTCGGCGCGTTCGATTACCTGCCCAAACCCTTTGATCTCAACGAGTTCATGCGGGTTGTGCAGCGGGCGCTGACCGTGCAGGGCGAAAGCTCCACGCCGCCCACCGATCTGGTGGAGGGTGAAGAGCAACTGCCGCTCATCGGTCGGTCGCCCGCGATGCAGGAAATCTATCGGGTGCTCGCGCGCCTGATGGGCACCGATCTGACCGTGATGATTACCGGCGAAAGCGGCACGGGGAAGGAATTGGTCGCCCGCGCGCTGCACGATTACGGCAAGCGCCGGGGCGGGCCGTTCGTGGCGGTCAATATGGCCGCCATTCCGCGCGAATTGATCGAGTCCGACCTATTCGGGCACGAGAAGGGCGCGTTCACTGGGGCGCACAGCCGCTCGGTTGGGCGGTTCGAGCAGGCCCAGGGCGGCACGCTGTTTCTCGATGAAATCGGCGATATGCCGCTCGAAGCGCAAACCCGGCTGCTGCGCGTGTTGCAGGAAGGCGAATATACCACTGTCGGCGGGCGCACGGCGATCAAGGCCGATGTGCGCATCGTCGCGGCGACCCACCGCGATTTGCGCCAGCTCATCCGGCTTGGGCAGTTCCGCGAGGATTTGTTCTACCGCCTGAACGTGGTCCCCATCCGGTTGCCGCCACTGCGGGAGCGCAGCGAGGATGTGCCCGCCTTGGCGCGGCATTTCCTCAAAATCGCTGCGAACGAGGGACTGCCGCAAAAGTCGCTCAGTCAAGCGGCGCTCGACCGGCTGCGCGCGCATCGCTGGCCGGGCAATGTGCGCGAGCTTGAAAATATGATGCGGCGCTTTGCGGCGCTCTATAGCCAAGAGGTGATTGGTCTCGATGTCATCGAGCAGGAATTGGCCGATAGCGCGCCAGAACCCGCTCAGGACCGCGCCCCGGAAAGCGACAATCTCAGCGGGGCCGTGGAACGCCATTTGAAGGATTATTTCGCCGCCCATAAGGATCAGCTTCCCGCCGCCGGTCTTTATGATCGGGTATTGCGCGAGGTGGAGCGACCGCTGTTGCTGCTGACCCTGGCAGCGACCCGGGGCAATCAGATCAAAGCGGCGGAACTTCTGGGGCTCAACCGCAATACCCTGCGCAAGAAAATTCGGGAATTGGACATTCAGGTCATGCGCGGGATAAGATAGGGGCTTGAACCGGGGGGCTCGTTAACGCATCCCGGATGTGGTGAGGAGCGCCGGTGACGGATCTGGACCGGGGGGGGCTCCCCTCCGAACGACCGATACAGCGGTCGCAGGCAGAGATAGGCCAAGCCCAAACGGGGAAGCCCGGCGGGCTCGGCTCCTGGTTGCAGCGCCGCGCCGATTCGCGCGGGTTGGGCCGCAAGGTCATTCTGCTGCTCGTTGTGCTGATGACCTTGTCGGGCATCGCCACTTATGCCGCCTTAACGGGAGCCGGGCCGTTCGTCTCGGTCGGGCGCGGCTGGACGACGTGGCTGCTGGTGCTCGATCTCGTGCTGCTGCTCGCGCTCGCTACCGTTATCGTGCGGCGGCTGGTGGAGCTTTGGACCGAGCGGCGGCGCGGGCTCGCGGGCTCGCGGCTGCATGTGCGTCTGGTGATGCTGTTCGGCGCGGTTACGATTGCGCCGACGATTTTGGTCGCCGTATTTTCGGTGGTGTTTCTCAACCTCTCGGTCGATGGCTGGTTTTCCGAGCGGGTGCGGAGCGCTTTGGATGGCTCGAAGGCCATCGCCGCCGCCTATCTTCAGGAACATAATCTGGCGATCAAAGGCGACATCCTCTCGATGGCGGTCGATCTAGACCGGGAAGCGCCGCGCTTTTTCTCCGATCCGGTCTGGTTCCGCGATTTGGTGGTGACGCAAGCCGGGCTGCGGAACCTATCGGAAGCGGTTGTATTGGGGCGCGATGGTCAGATTCTCGCGCGGGCTGGGCTGACGTTCCGACTGGAGTTCGAGCCGATTCCCGCCTGGGCGCTCGATCAAGCCCGGCGCGGCGAGGCCGCCGTGATGACCAATACCGACGACGACCGCGTGCGCGCGCTGATCCGGCTCGAAGGGTTTGATGGCTATCTCTACGTCGGCCGCCCGGTCGATCCGCGCGTGATTTCCTACGTTCAGGAAACCGCCAATGCGGTTGATGCCTATGAGGCTTTGGAGGGGGAGCGCTCGCAGATTCAAGCCACCTTCGGGCTGGTCTATCTTGCGCTGGCGCTGCTGCTACTGGTATTGGCGGCCTCCATCGGGCTTGCGGTTGCCACCAATCTGGTCAAGCCGATCTCGGTGATTATCGCCGCCGCTGAACGGATTCGCGCGGGCGATTTTTCGGCGCGCGTGCCCGATATGCCGGGCGATGATGAGTTGGGCTCGCTGGCCCGCGCCTTTAACCGCATGAGCCGCGAGGTGGATCAACAGCGCCACGCCTTGCTTGCCACCAATAGCCAGTTGGACGAGCGCCGCCGCTTTATCGAAGCCGTGCTGGCGGGGGTGTCGGCGGGGGTATTGGGGCTCGATCCCGACGGCCATCTGACGATGGGCAATCGGTCGGCGGGCGTCTTACTGGGCATCGATCTTGCGCCCCAGACCGGCCAGCCGCTCGCGGCGCTCATCCCCGAAATGCTGCCGCTGTTCGAAACCGCCCGCGCCCGCGCCGATAGCCGCGCCGATGGTCAGGTGAAAATCAATCGGGACGGGCGCGCGCAAACCCTACTGGTGCGGGTGACGGCGGAAGTTTTGGCGGGCGGACAAACCCAGGGCTATGTCGTGACCTTCGACGATATCACCGAGCTTCTCGCCGCCCAGCGCACCGCCGCCTGGGCCGATGTAGCGCGGCGCATCGCCCATGAAATCAAGAACCCGCTGACGCCGATCCAGCTTTCGGCAGAACGATTAAAGCGTAAATATCTCAAAGAGATAACCAGCGATCCTGAGACGTTTACCCTCTGCACCGATACTATCGTGCGGCAAGTCGGCGATATCGGGCGGATGGTCGATGAATTCTCCGCCTTCGCCCGTATGCCGCAGCCGGTGATGAAACCGGAGGATTTGCCGCAGGTGTTGCGCGAAGTCATGATGCTGCAACGCTCGGCCCGGCCTAACATTCATTTCGAGCTGAAGTTGCCGGAGACGGTGGAAACCGTGCGCTGCGACGGGCGGCAAATCCGGCAGGCGGTGATGAATCTGGTCCAGAACGCCATCGATGCCATCGACGGGCGCGAGGCCGAACCTTCAACACTGCCACCGGGGCGAATCAGTGTGGCCTTGGTGCAAGATGCGCTCGCAACCAAAACTGCTTGTCACGGATAATGGTAAGGGGTTACCGACAGAGCAGCGTGAGCGCCTGACCGAGCCCTATGTGACGACGCGGGCCAAGGGAACCGGCTTAGGGCTTGCTATTGTCGCCAAGATTATGGAAGACCACGGGGGAGAGATTCGTTTGACCGATGCTCCGGTACGTCCCGATACTGTGGCTGGCGCACGCGGGGCAGAGATTGCCCTCATCTTGCCACGAAAAGGCGAAACTCTCCCAACCGCCGACGCAACAACCAACGGCGGGGTAGCGGAAGGAACCTATGGCGCATGAAATTCTAGTTGTCGACGATGAGGCGGATATCCGCACTCTGGTCGCCGACATCCTGAAAGACGAGGGGTTTAGTGTGCGGGTCGCGGGATCGAGCGATCAGGCGCTCGAAGCTGTGCGCACGCGCCAACCCCATTTGGTTCTCCTCGATATCTGGTTGCAGGGCAGTCAACTCGACGGTTTGCAAATTCTTGAAAAGATCCAAATCGATCACCCCGGCCTACCCGTGGTGATGATGAGTGGGCATGGGACGATTGAAACGGCGGTCGGCGCGATCAAGCAGGGCGCCTATGACTTCGTCGAAAAACCCTTCAAGTCCGACCATTTGCTGCACGTCATCGACCGCGCCATCGAAGCCGCCAAACTGCGTCGGGAAGTGGCGGACCTTAAGTCGCGCACCACGGTCGAATATGATCTAACGGGCGCCTCTGCCGTCATCGCCACCGTTCGGCAGGCGATTGAAAAAGTCGCGCCAACCAATAGCCGCGTGCTGATTACCGGCGCGGCGGGAACCGGGAAGGAAGTTGTGGCGCGGGCGCTGCACGCCCAGTCGCGCCGGGCCTCCGGCCCGTTTGTCGGCGTCAACTGCGCCATCATGCACCCGGACCGGATCGAGCAGGAACTGTTCGGCACCGATGATAACGACGGCCCCCGCCGGGTAGGGTTGTTCGAGCAGGCCCACGGCGGCACGCTGCTGCTGGATGAAGTGGCGGATATGCCGCTCGCCACCCAAGGCAAAATCGTGCGGGCGTTGCAGGAGCAAACCTTCGAGCGCGTCGGCGGTCGGTCGAAGGTGGAAGTGGACGTGCGCGTTATCGCCTCCAGCAACCGCGATCTTGCCACCGAAATGGCTGAAGGTCGGTTTCGGGAAGATCTTTATTACCGGCTGAATGTGGTTCCCATCCGCATTCCCAGCCTGAAGGAGCGGACCGAGGATATCCCCGATCTGGTGCGCTACTTCGTCCGCCGCGCGACCGAAATCAACGGCCTGCCGCCGCGCGAGATTGGCGAAGACGCGCTGGCCTCGCTTCAGGCCTATGATTGGCCGGGCAATATTCGCGAGTTGCGCAATACCGTCGAGCGGCTGCTGATTATGGCCCCCGGCGATGCCCGCGCGCCGATCCGCGCCGATATGCTGCCGCCGGAAATCAGCGCCAAGGCCCCGGCGGTGCTGGCCTGGGACAAGGGCGGCGAGATCATGTCCTTGCCGCTGCGCGACGCGCGCGAAGTGTTCGAGCGTGATTATCTGTTGGCGCAGGTCAACCGTTTCGGCGGCAATATCAGCCGCACCGCATCCTTCGTTGGCATGGAGCGTTCGGCGCTGCACCGTAAGCTGAAGTCGCTGGGCGTCAATGGCACCGACCGGAAACTGTGAGTGCTCTGATATGCCGCACCCTCTAGCGGGGCGCGGAAGATTGTCCTACATATAAGGATCGTGTGTGTGACGCTATCGGGGCGCTGGTGCCGATAGCGTCTTGGTTTCTTTGGCAATGGCCCAAAAGCAAGAAGGAATGCCGTAATGAGCTCCGAAAAATCCCAGAATGTCCAGGATGTCTTCCTGAACTATATTCGCAAACAGAAAATCCCGGTAACCGTGTTCCTCGTGAATGGCGTAAAGCTTCAGGGCATCGTAACC
>NZ_LAJY01000199.1 GCF_000963705.1 Elstera litoralis
ATGAGGGGTTTATTTTCGTATCGAAGGCAGGCGTTCCAGCTATTACGAGTTTCGAACAAGCGAAGGGCCTTCAACGCCTTGTTGCTGTCGACAATGGCGCGCCGGCCGCCCTTCTGCGGGCGAATGGGATTACCGACATTGATACGTCGTCCTCAGAAGGTCTCAATCTTAAAAAGTTGATTGCGGGCCGGGGCGATGCTTGGTTTACCACCACATCGCTTGGGCGTTACGTTATCAAGTCTGAGAACGTGGATGAAAAATCGCTGCTTCTCGGCCCGACGGTCGTGAAAACCCAGTTCTGGACGCTTGCCTCAAAGTCGGTTCCTGGCGATGTCGTCGAGAAAATACGGTCTGGTTTCGACGCCGCCCGAAAAGATGGGCGGTTCGCCGCGTTTCGGGCGCGCTTGAATTAAGACGCGCCTTTTTTAACGGCGGTCAGAACAGCCTTGAACGCTGGCGCGTCGCGGTGCTGCACCCATTCAAAGGCGGCCATTTCGGCTGAAATCAGCGAAATGCCCGCCTGGGTTAATCGGTGCAGCGCCGCCCCCTTATCGCTGGCCCGACGCGAGCCGATGGCATCGCTCACCACGGTCACGGGCCAGCCGAGGCTGTGCAACCCGAGGGCGGTTTGGAGCAGACAGACATGGGCCTCGCAGCCGCCCAGAATGATCCGACGCCCCCGCCACGGCGCGAGCGCCTCCCGTAGGTCGAGTTCGGCGGCGGCGTTGAAATGGGTTTTCGTGAAAACCCGCTCAATCCAGGGGACCAACGCCGGGGCGGTTCCGCCCAGGCCCTGCGGATATTGTTCGGTCGCCCAAATGGGGACGCCGCACAGATGGGCAGCTTCCGCCAATAAAAGCGCACGGTTCAGCACCGTCTCCGCCCCGTCGATCATCGGCATCAGCTTGCCCTGATAATCCACGAGCAGCAGGGCGCTGGTTTCGGCGGTCAGCAGCATCGGAGCGCTCCTAAGAAAAAAAAGGGCGGAACCTTTCGATCCCGCCCCGAAGGCTTACTTGCGGCCTAAGGCTGCGAGACGCAACCGCAGGGCGTTGAGCTTAATAAAGCCTTCGGCATCCTGCTGATTATAGACCTGATCGGCCTCGAAGGTCACATAATCCTGGCGGTACAGGCTGCGCGGCGATTTGCGCCCGACGACCGAAACCGAGCCCTTGAACAGCTTCACCCGCACGGTGCCCGACACGAATTCCTGGCTCTTGTCGATCAAGGCTTGCAGCATTTCGCGTTCCGGCGAGTACCAGAAGCCGAAATAAATTAGCTCCGCATAGCGGGGCATAATATCGTCTTTCAGGTGGGCCGCGCCGCGATCCAGCGTGATGCTTTCGATCCCGCGCCGGGCGGTCAGCAGAACCGTCCCGCCGGGGGTTTCGTAAACGCCGCGCGACTTCATACCGACGAAGCGGTTTTCGACCAGATCGAGACGGCCCACGCCATGCTTGCCGCCCAACTCGTTCAGCTTGGTCAGCAGATTGGCCGGCGAGAGCGCGACGCCATTGACGGCGATGGGGTCGCCCTTTTCGAACTCGATTTCCACATATTCGGGCTCATCCGGCGCTTTGCGCGGATCGACCGACCGGGTGTACATGTCTTCGTCGGCTTCGACCCACGGATCTTCCAGGGCTTTGCCTTCATAGGAAATGTGCAAAAAGGTTCGCATCGGTCGAATAGGGCGCTTCGCCGCGCTTGTCGCGGGCGATGGGAATCTGATGCCGCTCGGCATAGTCAAGCAGCGTCGTGCGGCTGGTCAGGTCCCAGGTGCGCCAGGGTGCCACGACCTTAATTTCCGGCTTCAGCGCGTAGTACGACAGCTCGAACCGCACCTGATCGTTACCCTTGCCGGTCGCGCCGTGGGCCACGGCATCGGCCCCGACTTCATTGGCAATCTCGATTTGGCGCTTGGCAATCAGCGGGCGGGCGATGGAGGTGCCGAGCAGATAGACGCCCTCATAGAGCGCATTGGCGCGGAACATCGGGAACACGAAGTCGCGGACGAACTCTTCGCGCAGATCGTCCACATAAATCTGCTTTACGCCCAGCATTTCGGCCTTGGCGCGCGCCGGGGCCAGCTCTTCGCCCTGGCCGATATCGGCGGTGAAGGTGACGACCTCGCACTGATAGGTTTCCTGCAACCACCGCAGGATCACCGAGGTATCCAGCCCGCCGGAATAGGCGAGAACGATCTTATTGATTTTCTGCGACATAAGCCTTGACCCTCTCAATCCGCAAAAGCGCCGCGAGCATAGAAGGGCAGGCAGCAGGCGGCAAGGGCAGGGTGTTGGTGTCGCGATGTTGCTTTTTTGTTCTTGACGTTGTGAATCGCTGAGGGTAGGGTAGGCCCTAAGATCGGCGGTAGTTGGGGGAAGGATTGAGCTTCTCTTCTGAACGGCTTAGACTGGTGTTAGCGAC
>NZ_LAJY01000002.1 GCF_000963705.1 Elstera litoralis
AACCGCCAATGCTTTTCCGGGTGATATGGAGAAATATCTCCAGGCCGGTATGAACGCGGTGCTCGCAAAACCGATTCAACTCAAAAAGCTCG
Source organism: Elstera litoralis (assembly GCF_000963705.1). Taxonomy (GTDB): domain Bacteria; phylum Pseudomonadota; class Alphaproteobacteria; order Elsterales; family Elsteraceae; genus Elstera; species Elstera litoralis. Next base: position 93 of record NZ_LAJY01000002.1, read on the forward strand.
TAAGTTTGCTAAGTGATTTCGGGACATTTTCCGCGCCGAAGAGCGACATGACACCGCTGGAGTTGGGGGACGAGGCGCCCGAGTCAGATCTCGTAGATATCGCAGTTCTCCGCGATCTCGCCGAGAATGTCGGCGAGGATTTGATCGACTCCATCCTCGTTGACTTCCGGGCTGACGTGGAAAAACGCCTCACCGCGCTAAGCCGCGCGCGTGCAGCCGGCGATCATGCGGCCTTTTGCCAAGCGATCCACGCCCTCGCAAGCCTGTTGGGCAGCTTTGGGCTTACACGCCTCGGCCAGCAATGCCGCTTGGCAGAAGTCGCATTCCGAAATCAAGAGATCGGTCAAATGTTAAACTTGACGGAAAATCTTGAAGAGCAGGCTCTTGAGGGGTTGAGGCAAGTATTTTTAATTGCAAGCAATAGAGGTATTTGATTTGGGGAGCAGATCACCGACACGGACCTGTGACCGTACCGCCGGATGATTCTGGCGGACCGATTGCGTCGGCTAGTGAGCGAGAGGCGCGAGCGTAGTGATTTCCGCCGCGCCGACCTCGATTTTTGTTCCGGCGGTGCCCGCCACCAGGGCGGAAGCGTCTTCTAGGCGGCCGATCATCGTCCGCTGGCCGGTGGCTTCGGTAAACCGGAGGGCGGCCTGAACCTTCGGCCCCATCGATCCGGCGGCGAAACTATCGGGCGACAAGGCTGCCGTTCCGGCGCTAACGATCCGCCGCGCGTCGGGCGTGCCGAAATCCAGATAGACCGCATCGACATCGGTGAGGAGCAACAGCATATCGGCTTTCAGTGCCTGGGCGAGCAGGGCGGTGGCGCGGTCTTTATCGATCACCGCTTCAACCCCGGCAAAGCCGCCGCCGGGCCGAGCCGCAACGGGCACGCCGCCGCCGCCCGCGCAGATCACCATCACGCCTGCCGCCGCCAAAGTGACGATGGCTTTAAGCTCCAAAATTTCCAAAGGCTCGGGGGAGGCGACGACGCGCCGCCATTTATCGCCATCGCGGGCGCACTGCCAGCCCCGTTCGGCTTCAAGGCGGCGGGCCGTTGGTTCATCATAAACGGGGCCGATGGGTTTAGTCGGGCGCAGAAAGGCCGGGTCGGCGGGATCGACGCGAACCTGGGTCAGGAGGGTCGCCAAGTCAGCCCCGGCGGGCAGGGCGTTGCGCAGTTCTTGTTCGAGCAGATAGCCGATCATGCCTTCGCTTTCCGCTCCCAGAATATCCAGTGGATACGCCCCATCTGCCGGGCCTGCGGCGGCTTGCAGCGCAATCAGCCCCACCTGCGGGCCATTGCCGTGGGTGATGGTGATCTGATGGCCATCGGCGGCCAAAGCGGCTAGCGCCGTTGCGGCCTTTATCACGTTCCCGCGCTGGGTTTCGGCGGTCATCGGCTCACCGCGTTTCAGCAACGCATTGCCCCCGAGGGCGACGACGAGATGCATGGCCGTTAGCCCGCCATGGTGGCGACGAGGATCGCCTTGATCGAATGCATGCGGTTCTCGGCCTCGTCGAAAACGATGGAGGCGGCGGATTCGAAAACCTCCTCGGTCACTTCCATACAGTCGATGCCGAAGCGCTTCTGGATATCCGCGCCCACCGCCGTCTCGGCATTATGGAAGGCGGGCAGGCAGTGCATGAATTTGGTGTAGGGGTTGCCGGTCGCGTCCATCACGGCTTGCGTGACCCGATAGGGCAGGAACGCCTTGATGCGCGCCTCCCACGCCGATTCGTCTTCGCCCATCGACAGCCACACGTCGGTATAGAGGAAGTCGGCCCCCTTGACGGCGGCGTTGATATCGTCGGTTACAGTCAGCCGTCCGCCGGTTTCAAGCGCCATTTCTTTGAAACGGGTCAAGAAGGCCGGATCGGGCCAAAAGCTGCGCGGGGCGGCGATACGCATATCGAGCCCCACCTTGGCCGCGCCGACGGCGAGTGACAGGCACACATTATCCTGCCCGTCACCCAAAAAGCAGAGGCTCATATCGGACAGATGCTTATGGGTGAACTCCCGCATCGTCATGAAATCGGCCAAAATCTGCGTTGGATGGGCTTCATTGGTGAGGCCGTTATAAACCGGCACCCCCGCGTGGGTAGCGAGATCTTCGGCGATTTTCTGCCCGAAGCCGCGATACTCGATCGCGTCGTAAACGCGCCCCAGCACCCGCGCCGTGTCTTTCATCGATTCCTTATGGCCGATGTGACTGCCGGACGGGCCGAGGTAGGTAACGTGCGCGCCTTGATCGTAGGCGGCGACCTCGAACCCCGTGCGGGTGCGGTCGAATCCTTCTCGAAAATCAGCGCGATGTTGCGCCCCTTCAGGCGCGGCTGTTCGGTGCCCGCCAGCTTTGCCGATTTAAGCTCGGCGGCCAATTTTAGGAGATAGCGGATTTCACCCGGCGATAAATCGTCGAGGGTCAGAACGGAACGGCCAAGGAGATTGATCGGCATGGGGGTCGCTTTCTTGAAAGATCAAAGGGCGTCGCGGCGAATGGGGCAGGACATGCAGTGACTGCCGCCGCGCCCGCGCCCAAGCTCGGCCCCCTCAATAGTGATGACCTCAATCCCCGCCCGGCGCAGTTGCGTATTGCTGAAGACGTTGCGGTCATAGCCAATAACCACGCCGGGTTCGACGGCGAGCAGGTTGTTGCCATCGTCCCATTGTTCGCGTTCGGCCTCGTAAGCATCGCCCCCGGTGGGGATCACGCGCAGGCGCTCAAGCCCCAGGCCGCCGCGACCACCTGAAGGAAGGGTAAATCCTCGGGAACAATCTTAACGCCGCTCGGATCATCCCCAGGGTAGAGCGAAAAAGCTTTGATGCGGTCGACCACCGGCGGATAGACCGTCACCAGGTCGCGGTCGCAGAAGGTGAAGATCGTATCGAGATGCATGAAGGAGCGGTCGCGCGGCATCAGGGCGGCGATAATTCTTTTGGCGGCGTCTTTCGCAAATAGGCGCGCGGCCAAAGCCGCCACCGCCTGCGGGGTTGAACGCTCGCCCATCCCGATCAAAACCACGCCATCGGCGAGCGGCATCACATCGCCGCCCTCCAGTGTGGCAACCCCCGGCGTGGCATCGACATCGCCCCACCAAACCTCAATCCCGGCAAAATGCGGATGGAATTTGTAGAGGGCGGCGAGGTTGGTCGCTTCCGGGCGGCGGGCGGGCCAATACATTGGGTTGATCGTTACCCCGCCGTAAATCCAGCAGGAACTATCGCGCGTGAAGAGTTGATTGGGCAGCGGTGGCAGCACGAAATCGTGGGGCTCCATCGTTCGGCCAATCAGCCCCGTTGGGGTAAACGGCAACTCGGCCCGCGCGACCCCGCCGACCAGGAGGCGGGCAAGGTCGGCCCCCGGCATCCCGTCGAACCAACCGCGCATCTCATCGACCAAATCTTCGCCAACCGCCGCCGCGCTGACCCGGCGATCCAGCAACCAGCCCCGCGCTTCGGGAATCGCCAGCGTCTCGCCGAGCATCGTGCCGAACTCTAAGACGGTGACGCCGCGGCTGCGCAAAACGTCGACAAAACCGTCGTGCTCCTGCCGGGCCTTCTTGACCCACAGCACGTCATCGAACAGCAGGCTTTTGCAATTATGGGGCGTGAGCCGTTGCAGGCTGAGGTCGGGCCGATGCACCAAAACTTCGCGCAAAGGGCCGACCTCGGAGAAAGCGCCGAATTCTGACATGGGAAAATCCTAAGAGGCGAGGGGGGAGATCGAGCCGGACCAAATCAGGTAAGCGGCGGCCATGCCGAGCGCGACTATGGCCAGCGCGATGAGCCCTTCGACGGGGGTGAAGAGTCGCGCGCTGTTTTCGCGCCGGGCGACGATGTAAATGGCAATGCCGGGGACATAGAGCATCGCGGCCATGAACAGATAGGCCGGCCCGGCGGCATAGACCAACCACGCGCCATAGAGGGTGGCGACCCCGCCAATGACCAGATTCCGGCTGCGGTTTTCCCCCGCGCGATAGGCTTCGCCGGTAATCGCCAGTTTGGCGGCATAGGCCCCGGAAAAGGCGTAAGGGATGAGAATGGCGACCGAGGCGATGGAAAACAGCGCCTGATAGGTGCCATTGGCAAAGTAAGTGACGAGCAGGAAAAGCTGCACGAGCCCATTTGTGACCCAGAGCGAGACCGACGGGGCTCCCCGGCTATTTTCACGCCCAAAGACGCGCGGCATGGTGCCGTCGCGCGCGGCCACATAGGGCACTTCGGCGGCCAGCATCGTCCAGCTTAGAAAGGCCCCCAGCACCGAAACCACCAGGGCGATATTGACCAACGCCGCCCCCCAGGGGCCGACGACATGGGCGAGAACCCCGGCCATTGAGGGGTTTTTCAGCGCGGCGAGGTCGGGTTGCGCCAAAATCCCCAAGGAGAGCAGCGATACCAGGGCATAGAGCGACAGGCAGGTGAGGAACCCCAGCATGGTTGCCCAGCCGATATCCTGGCGGCGGGTAGCGCGGGCGGAATAGACGCTAGCGCCTTCGATCCCGATAAACACCCAGAGCGTGACCAGCATCGTGCTTTTCACCTGGGTGAGGATCGAGCCGAGCGTGGGGCTGTGCGTGCCGCTGAAATCCAGCTTGAAAAGGTCGATCTTGAAGGCCACCACCGCAACGGCGACGAAGAGGATGATGGGGGCGATTTTCGAGATCGTGGTGATGAGGTTGACCAGCCCCGCCTGCCGCACGCCGGTCAAGGTCAAGGCATGGATCGCCCACAGAACGGCGGAGGCCCCCAGAATGGCTTGCCAGCTATTGCCATCGCCAAAAAAGGGAAAGAAGTACGATAAGCCGCTGAACAGGACGACGGCATAGGACACATTCCCAACCCACGCCGACAGCCAATATCCCCAGGCGCTGTTAAAGCCCATGAAGTTGCCGAAACCGGCTTTGGCATAGGCGTAAGGCCCCGAATCGAGATCGGGTTTGCGCGTCGAGAGGCCCTGATAGACGAGGGCGAGCGCGAGAACGCCAATCCCCGTAATCGCCCACCCGATCAAGATCGCGAGCGGCCCTGCGGCGGCGGCCATATTCTGCGGCAAGCTGAAGACGCCGGAGCCGATCATCGAGCCGATCACAACCGCCGTGAGGGCGGGCAATCTCAGTTTTCGGGACGCGGGTTCGCTCGGCGGAGAAATTTTAGCCGGAATGGTCACGGTTGCGTTCCCTTCGAACAGCCAGGTAAGGGGTTTGTGGCTGAATCCGAGCCGACTTGCGTCGATTCCCTGAATCGACGCTCGGCAACGCAGTTTTCCCGTCTGGGACACTGGAGTGATGGGAAAGCTTATGTCGGGGCGCGGGGTTTGCGGCAGCGTCGGAAACTACTCAAGCGGGGTTGGTGCGTGGCTGGCGTCCGAACGTCCGCAAGCTGTCGTTGAGTAATTTCCGAGCCTGCCGACCATCGCCCGGCGAGCGCACTCTGCGCTTTGGATAGGTGGAAACCACGTCTCCAACCGTTTCGCCCGACGCGAGGGTTCTAAGGATAACCGGCCCTCATGGGTTTCAGAATCCGGGGCGCAGTGACGCGCAAATGGCGACATACAGCTTTGCCTGAATCGATTGTTTAGAGAAGGATCCATCATGTCGCCTCGCAAAATGCAGTGCGCCGTTGTTACGGCGTTTGGCCAGCCGCTTTCGCTTCAAGAATGGGACGTGCCGACGCCCGGCCCCGGTCAGATTTTGGTGAAGACCGAGGCCTGCGGCGTGTGCCACACCGATCTTCACGCTCGCAATGGCGACTGGCCGGTAAAGCCGACGCTGCCCTTCATTCCAGGCCATGAGGCCATTGGCCGTATTGTCGCCGTCGGAGCGGGGGTGAAGATCGTCAAGGAAGGCGACCGGGTTGGTGTGCCGTGGCTCTACTCGGCCTGCGGTCACTGCGACTATTGCCTGTCGGCCTGGGAGACGGTGTGCGGCGAAGCGGAATTCGGCGGCTATACCAAGAATGGCGGCTTTGCGGAATATGTCCTCGCCGATCCGAATTACGTCGCCCATATCCCCGCAGGGCTCGGCCCGAAAGAAGCCGCGCCGCTTATTTGCGCTGGGGTGACGACCTACAAAGGAATTAAGGAAACCCAAGCCCGACCCGGCGAGTGGATCGCAATTTCCGGCGCGGGCGGGTTAGGGCATCTTGCCATTCAATATGCGAAGGCGATGGGTTTGCAGGTCTGCGCCGTCGATATCGACGATGGCAAGCTCGCCCACGCCAAGCGGCTTGGGGCCGATCTCATCGTCAATGCCAAAACGGAAGATCCGGCGGAAGCGGTTAAAAAAGGAACCAATGGCGGCGCGCACGGCGTTCTCATTACCGCCCCGTCGCTCAGCGCCTTCAATCAAGGCGTGGGGATGACCCGCAAACGCGGCACCTGCGTGCTGGTGGGCCTGCCGCCGGGAAATTTCCCGCTACCGCTGTTCGATGTGGTCGCCAACTGCATCACCGTGCGCGGGTCGTTCGTCGGAACGCGGAAAGATATGGCCGAATGCTTGGCTTTTGCCGCCGAGGGCAAAGTGAAGGCCGATATCGAGCTTCAGCCGCTCGCGTCGATCAATCAGGTCTTCGAGCGGCTTGCGAAGGGCGACGTTCCGTCCCGCGTGGTTCTCGATTTCACAGGAAATGGCGAGGCCCACACGGCGCAGGCGTTGCAGCTTGAGGCGCTTTGACCGGACGCCGGTGGCTCGGGCCTGAGTATCTTCCGAGCCTCCTGCGTCAGCCGGACTGGCGATAGGCTTTATTCTGAAAAACCGGCGGCGGCGACACCCCCTCGCCGCCGGTGACGATCTGGGAGCGCTGGAAAGCATCATGAATACCGTCCCGAACGCTGCTGACACGAGTTTCGCGCTTCCCGCCCTGTCGGGCGCGCAGCATCGCACACTGGAGGCGATCTTCCGGCATCCGTCCGCCCATAACCTCGAATGGCGCGACCTTGTTGCGTTGATTTCGGCGATCGGCGAGGTGCACGAGAAAGCCAATAGCGACTTCACCTTTGCGGTGGCGGGCCATCATCACACGCTCCGCAAGCCCCACTCGAAGGATTTGACCGGCGCTGAGGTGATGGAGATCAGGCACTTTTTGAAACTGGCCGGCGTCGCCTCAGATGGCCCGTCCGCCTCGGCCCTTGCGCCCGATCTCGCAACTCCGGGCCTTCTGATCGTCGTGGATCAAGAGGGCGCAAAGATTTTTCATATCGATGTGACCGCCGAGGATGCCTTGGCCCACGTCATCCGGCCCGCCGACCCGCATCATTTTTTGCATCATGCGGCGCATGAGAATTCGGCGCGGGATCGGGGCCATCGGTCGCCGGAAGAGACCGCCTATTATGAGGCGATCACCAACGCCGTGCCCTCGGACGGTCAGATTGTTGTCGTCGGTCATGGAACCGGCAAAAGCAATGTCGCGCATACTCTCACCGATTATCTGGAAACCCATCACGCGGCGCTGCATCGGCGCATCGTTCGGGAGTTGACGGCCGATCTGTCAACCATCACCGATCCTCAGCTTCTCGATTTGGCGCGGCAAGCTTTGCGGGCTTAGGGAGAGCTGCGGTGTACGCGATGGTGCGCCTTAAAATTGGTGCGCCGCTCGAATGATCGCGCGCCCCCATTTTTCGACGATGAAGCGGCGCGACGTCCTGCTGGGCGCGGCCGCTATCACGGTTGGCGGAGCCGGGGCGGCGTTTCTCGGGTTACGGCAAATGGGCTCGATGGACGCGTTCGACGCCGCGGTCGCCGCCAGCCGTTCGGCATTGAGTGAGGCACCTGAAACGCGAGACCTTGTCCGCTTCGCCACCCTCGCCGCGAACAGCCACAACACGCAAGCATGGCGGTTCAACCGTGTCGGCGAGCACATTGAGATCCGGCCAGACCTTAGCCGACGGCTGGCGGCGGTGGACCCTGACGATCACCACCTCTATGTCAGTCTCGGGTGCGCCGCAGAGAACCTTTCCATCGCCGCTGGCGCGCGTGGACAGGCGGGCGAACTGAGCTTTGATCCACAACAGGATGGGGTCGTCCGGTTCGCCTTCGGCAAGGGGCCGCAGCCGCCGTCGGGCCTGTTCGAGGCCATCACGCGGCGGCAATCGACGCGCGGCGATTATGATGGCAGGCCGGTGAGTACCAAAGATTTGCAGGTGCTGGGCGCGGCGGCGGCCACCGTTCCAGGGGTCGATCTGATCCTTATCACGGATCGTCCGCAGATTGATCGCGTCCGCGATCTTGTCGTCGCGGGCAATAGCGCGCAAATCGCCGACCCTGCCTTCATGCGGGAACTCAAAGCCTGGCTGCGCTTCAGCCCCCGGCAGGCGATGCAAACTGGCGATGGATTGTTCAGCGCAACGAGCGGCAACCCCGTGCTGCCAGCGTGGTTGGGGCCGCTCGCGATAGACGCACTGTTCACCGCGGGCAAGGAAAACGATAAATACGCCCGCCAGATTGCCTCATCGGCCGGGATTGCCGTGTTTTGCGCCGAGAAGGATGATCCCGAGCATTGGGTTCTGGTGGGCCGCGCCTGCCAGCGCTTTGCGTTGCAAGCGACGGCGCTGGGCCTGAAACACGCCTTCATCAACCAGCCCGTCGAGGTTCCAGCGCTTCGACCGGACCTCGCCCGCCTCGTCGGCCTGCCGGGACGCCGACCGGACATTGTGATGCGCTTCGGCTATGGTCCCGCGCTTCCGTTCTCCGCGCGCAGGCCGGTGGCAGCGGTACTGGCGTGAACACGCCCTTCACCACCGAGCAGTTTTTTGGTGTCTTCGTCGCGTATAATGCTTCGATCTGGCCGATGCAGATCATCGCTTTTGTCCTGGGTTTGGTTGTGGTCGCGGCGCTCTGGCGGAAGGGGCCGATTGCAACGCGGCTGATCCCTTTAATACTCGCGCTCCTGTGGGCGGCAAACGGGATCGGCTACCATCTCCTCTTCTTCTCCGCGATCAACCCGGCCGCGACGATGTTCGCGGCTTTCTTCGTGGCACAGGCCATTCTGTTTGCAGTCAGCGCCATCTCGGCGCGAGGCATACGCTTCGAGACCGGGCGCGATGTTAGGACGGCGCTTGGCGCGGGGTTCATTATCGAAGCGATGGCGGTCTATCCGATCATCGGCGTCTGGGCGGGCCATGGTCTGATGAAGGGACCGATGTTCGGCGTGGCGCCCTGCCCGACGACGATCTTCACCATCGGCGTGCTGTTCATGGCGCGCGGCAGGTGGGTGGTGTGGCTCGCGATCATTCCGTTTTTGTGGTCGCTCATAGGCCTTGCCGCAGCATGGCAACTCGGCATTCTCGAGGACATCGCGCTTCCGATAGCGGGAGCAGCGCTTCTCATTACGGTTGTTCTGAACCGGTTTCAGGGGCGTGACGATCACAAGCTGGTCTCACCATGAGGCCATCATATATGCTCCTGCGCCACCCGCTGACGCGCCGCTCGCCTTTCAGCGCGTGTGGACAGCCCGATGCGCCCATCTTTGGCGGTGGCGTATGAGAGACGCCAGTGCGCGGAAGCAAACCCAGGCAGCCGGTTCAAGGGTGCAGGGGGGAATCAACTCGTGGCGCGCTATTTTCGTGTTTATTGCCTCGGCCTTCCTCTGGGCGTGGGGTGTAGGATTTGCTGGCGCTCAAGCCGCAACCCGTTCACCCGCGCTCAGTGCTGCCCTGTTCGTATTGGCGGGTTTTGGGCCAAGCCTTGCCGGTTTTACGGTTGCCGCAGTCTTTAGTAATCGGACTTGACTGCGCGGTTGGTTGTCACGCTGCCTCAACGGGCGCGTGGGGTGGCGCTGGTACCTTCTGGCCTTCTTCGCGCCGCCCGCCGTGATGGTCTGCTCCCTGATTATAGATGTCGCCTTGGCTGGGGCGCTGCCCGCATTCCCTGCGGCTGGGCATAGTTTATTGGCTATCGCGAATTTCGGTCTCGTCTTGCTGATCGGCGGGCCGCTTGGCGAGGAGTTCGGCTGGCGGGGGTATCTTACCTCAGCGCTGACAGCGCGCATGGATTGGCGCCTTGCGAGCCTCTTGATCGGCTGTGTCTGGGGGCTTTGGCACCTGCCGCTGTTCTTCATGACCGGCACCCCGATACCGAGCAACAGCGCCGCGATGACTGCCGCCCCGGTGAGCGCGCCTACCGCGGCGGTAAGCGCGGCGGCGACTCCAACGGTTCGCGGGGCCTATTGGGCATTCGGCCTCGTTCTATCATGACTTTTGGGCAACGTCAGGGGAGGCGCTATGACCGATTTGTTCGGAAAACGCCATTAAAAGCGCTTAAATGCGACCGCGATCTTTGGTTATTTTGACGACAGGCTGAGATGAACGCTGGGGCCAGATTGGCGAGCCTCGGCGAGTAGTCTGGAGGCAACGCCGTCGGTCGGGTGGCGGCGGCATAGGCCACCAGCCGGGAGAGCGCGTCGGATGCGCCGCTCGCAAGCGCCTGGTAAAGGTCGGCCCAAGTGTCGGCCCAAGGCGGCGGTGTCGCGGAAACTTCCCACAGATCCAGATCGCCGTCGCGGCCAACAACCTGGACCCGCGCGACAGGCCGCGCCGTCCATTCGGGTGCAGGCGGGGTTTGATCGAGCACGGTTCGGCTCACCAGCAGGCGCGTTCCGAACACCTTATTCGTGCCTTCAAGGCGCGAGGCGGCATTTACCACCGTCGCCTGCGGCGCCATACTTCAAACGATCGGCAGCCCCGAAGCTCCCAACGGTCGCAAGCCCGCTGTGGACGCCGATGCGCGTTACCCCAAGAGGCACACCGCGCGCAGCTTGTTCCGCACTGAAGGCTTGCGCGACGCGGTCAATAGCGAAGGCGCAGCGTAAAGCCCGGGCGGCGTGATCGGGGGCTGCAACCGGCGCGCCGAACATTGCAAACAGCGAATCGCCGATGAAATCGACGATAATTCCCCCGGCGGCACTCACCTCGTGGGAGAGCGCGGCGAAATAGCCATTGAGAATATCAGTCACCTGTTCGGGCGGGAGGGTTTCGGCAAGGCCGGTCCAGCCCTGAAGATCGGTGAACAGCAGGCTGACGGCGCGCCGTTCTGGGCGGATTTCGATAGCGCCATCGCGCATCAGAAGATCGTCCACCACCGAACGCGGCACGTAGCGCCCGAAAAGATCGCGAATTTGTTCGCGCTCAACCAAGCCGTGCCGCATCGTCAAAAAACGCCTCGCCCGCCGCTTGCAACTCGCGCAGGCCCGACGGTTGGAGCTGGACGTCCGCATCCGGCCCATCGGCGGCAATTTGGCGGGCGGCTTCGGCCAAGGCTTCGACCGGGCGGGCAAAGCGGGCACTCAGCAGCCACGCCGCCCCTATAGCTATGAGCAGAATAATCGCGCCGAGAGCGGCCAAAACAAGGAGCCCGGCCCGTTGGTCGGCGATCAAATCGCCCTGATAATAGGAGCCGATGACCCAAGGTTCTTCCGTTCCGGCGTTCATCGTGCGCCACGCGGCAATCGTTCCGTCTGCTAAGCGAACCCGCCCTATCGCGTGCTCTGGTTCCATCCAAAGAGCCGGAAAAGCCTCAAGGGAGGGGGCAGCCAGTAACGCCCGCGTTGGCAGGCCCGTTAACGCCCGTCCGGCTAGGCTCGGGTGGGCAACAACGAGATCGCGGCCATACAGAATAAATGGCACCTGCCCAGCGGGGCGCGGTAAATCACGCAAAAAAATCGACAGTTGATTGAGCGTCAGCGTGACCGTGAGCCGCCCCAAGGCTTGTCCGCCGTGGCGCAGCGGGGTTTCAAAGGCAATTTCCGGCTGCTGTGTTAGCGGATCGAGAGTCGGCGGCAGCCAGCGGGGTACATCGGTTGGGCCGGGCATTTCGGGATCGAGTAAAAGCTGCGTCGGATGATAAGGATCGATGCCCGACCACCGGGTCACGCGGCCTGGGGTCGCGACCTGGAGCCGGGTGGCTTGTGGCACGGCGGTCATGAGAACCGCGACGGCATCGGCAAAGGCGGGGGTCGCGGGGGTTAAGCGGCCCTCGTCCACCCTAAGCCGTAGCGCCTGAGCGAGACCAACGATTCCATCGACGCCGGACAGAAGGTGGCTCGCCGTTTGTTCCAAGGTTGCCGCGGCGCGCGCATCCTGCAGTGTGTCGCTGGCCTGTCTTGCCCCGCGATAGCCCAGCAACAGCGAAGCGACCACCGCCGCCCCGGCCAAACCCGCGACGGCGGCGGTCAAGGCCGCTGCGATTCTAACCGACTTCTGACCGGCTTTGGAGGACATGCTTTTTCGCCTTAAAGAAATTTTTCGGCCACATCGGTTGACGAACTATGGCCAATCTTATCGAAATGAGCCGCCATAAAGGCGTCTGCGCGGCCCCGGCCCAGCGTGAACAGCCACTCCAGGAACGTTCGATCCGTATTGAGTTTGCTTGAGGCGCCAAGGTGAGCCAACTCGCTTTCGGCATCGACGGTGTGAATATTGAGCTTGCGCAAGCGTCCGCCGTCATCAAAGCCCTTATCGATCAGCGAGGCGACGAAATGGATCGCCCGCATCTCGCGCATCAGGCTTGAGTTGAAGGAAAGCGTGTTGATCCGGTCGAGAATATCCCGCGCCGATTTTGGCGTTTCCGAAATATTGATCGGGTTGATCATCACCACCAAACMAAAACGTCGCTGACGTCAGTGTTATAGATCAGCGGGAAAATTGGCGGATTGCCGAGATAACCACCATCCCAATAGGCTTCGCCGTCGATTTCGACCGCTTGAAACAGAAACGGCAGGCAGGTCGAGGCTAGGACCGACTCGACGCTGATTTCGGCATTCTCGAAAATTTTCAGCCGATTGGTCCGCACATTCGCCGCGCACAGAAAAAAGTTTTTGAGTAGCTTTTCTGATCACCTCGAAATCCACACACTCTGTCATCAGTTTTCGCAAGGGCGAATAATTCAGCGGATTGAACTGATACGGGGAGGCGATTCGCGTCAGCGCTTCAAACCCCTGCCACAGCGGCGAAAACTCCAGCGAGCCCTTGGGGATCGTAAACTGCGGCCAAAGGTTTGGGAGGGACGGTTGGCTCACCCCCTCCCAAAAGCGGCGAAGGGTGGCGCGGCCGCCAGCGCGGCCGCCGGTGATCAGCCCATGGGTGAGCAGGGTCGCGTTAACGGCACCGGCACTCGTGCCGACGGTCGCATGGATTTCAAGCTCCGGCTCTTCAAGCAAACGGTCGAGAACGCCCCAGGCGAAAGCACCGTGGGAGCCGCCCCCTTGAAGGGCGATGTTGATTTTTTTGGGCGAGGAGGTGGATGACATCGGCAAAATCCTTAGAGCAAATCCCGAGCAGGTGGCACACCTGCGACTAGCCTTTGCTAAACAAAACAGAATATTAGAGCGATTTTCCTGAGCCGCCGCGAACGAAAATCGCTCTAATGGGCGGTCCAGCCGCCATCAATCGGAAGCGCGGTTCCGGTGACGGCGTCAGCGGCGTCGGAGACGAGAAAAAGCACCATCGCGCCGATATCGGAGGCATCGACGAAGCGGCGGGTGGGCTGTTCTTTGAGCAAGATATCGGCAATGACCCGCTCTTCGGAGATGCCGTGAGCCTTGGCCTGCTCGGCGACCTGTTTTTCGACCAGCGGCGTGCGAACGTAGCCAGGGCAAACCGTATTGCAGGTAACGCCCGCTTCGGCCCCTTCGAGCGCGATGACCTTCGATAGGCCGACCATGCCGTGCTTGGCGGCGGACATAGGCCGATTTGAATGGCGATGCGATCAGCCCGTGCGCGGAGGCGATATTGACGACTCGTCCCCAGCCGCGCGCCGTCATCTGCGGAAAAACAGCCCGGCTAGCATGAAAGGCGGCAGAAAGGTTAACCGCGAGAATGAGATCCCATTTTTCCGGCGGGAACTCACCCAAGGGAGCTACGTGCTGGACACCCGCATTATTGATCAGAATGTCGATTTTCCCGAACCGTGCCGTTGCGTCTTCCACCATCGCGTTGATCTGATCGGGGCGGCTCATGTCGGCGGGATTATGAAGAATGGTCCGCCCGCTCATGGCGTGGAGGCGGGCAATTATGCCAGCGATTTCACCGGCCCCCCCAAAACCGTTCAGCATCACGTCGGCGCCAGCTGCCGCCAAGGTTTCAGCAATGGCGAGGCCGATCCCGCTGGTCGATCCGGTTACAATCGCAGCTTTTCCGGTTAGATTGATCATCCCATCCTCACTCTTGCGTCTGGGCGGCCTCTACGACCGCCGGGGGTAATTTCAAGTCACCCTAGAGTGGGGACCGCCTGCTGCGAACCGCACGAGAGGATATTACCGCCATTCCCGAACGTAGGGGTGTTGTCGTCGGCTTTACCGGCGTAAACTCAAGCCTTAATTACTAACTGA
>NZ_LAJY01000020.1 GCF_000963705.1 Elstera litoralis
GCGCCAAAGTATCCGAGCCGCTGCCGCCATTGATGGTTCCTGTGGCAAGCGTCGCAGCGCCGGTAGCAATCGTAATCGTATCATTGCCCGCACCCGCATTAACGCTCGATGTGGTTGCTGCATTTAGGAAAATACTGTCGGCGGCAGCGCCACCCTGTACCGTTACGCTATGGCCACTCACGTTCGTCGCATCAAAATACAGCGCATTGGTCCCCGTCAGACTGCCGCCGTTCAACGTTACACCCGTCGTATCGCTTGAATGGCCCGACGCCGCCGTAACGACATACTGATAGCTCGCCCCATCGGTGAGCGTGATGGTTTCGACGCCCGTCACACGGTCGAGATCGCTATCGGCATTGCGCGCCGTCAACGTGATATTATCGGTCCCGGAGCCACCGATGATGGTGTCGGACGAGGTGAGCTTATTGGCCAGGACGAAGGTATCATTGTCGGCACCGCCGTCAAGATTGTCATCGCCGTCGCCACCGTTCAGCGTGTCATTGCCCGTACTCCCATCCAGCGCGTCATTGCCGTCGTCGCCGAACAGTTGATCGTCACCGCTATCGCCGAAGATGTAATCGCCGCCGACACCGCCGATCAGGCTGTCATTCCCAAGCCCCCCGTCCAGACTATCGTCCCCAAGGCCCCCGTCCAGAGTGTCGTTATCGCTCCCGCCCGCCAGAACATCGTTGCCCGCACCGCCGACCAAACTATCGTTCCCAGCATGGCCGTGAAGAGTATCGTTCCCGCCCTCGCCGAACAGCGAATCATTGCCAATGGCGCCGCCCAAGGTGTCATTCCCATCGCCGCCAGTCAGGCTATCCGCTAGATCGCCGCCACCGATTGTGTCATTCCCTGTGCCGCCGGTAGCGGTCACCGCGTGCCCAGTAATCGACGCGCCGCTAAACATTAACGTCGAGGTGCTCGTCAAGGCGCTGCCATCGATGGTCACGCCCGTCGTGTCGGTGGCATGCACCGACCCCGCTCCAACGGTCCAACTATAGGCAAAGCCGTTGCTGAGGCGGATCGTTTCGACCTGTGAGACATTGTTCAGACTGCCAGCCCCGCCCGACGAACTAACGGTTAACAAATCGTTGCCCGTACCGCCGTTGATGACCGCAGTCGTCCCGATATTACCGCCGCCGACAATCGTATCGTCGCCCCCGCCCGTCGAGATATTGGGCCCGCCACCGCCAGCCGTGATGATATCATTGCCGGAGCCGGACTGAACCGTCGTGCCGAGAGGCGCGGTATAGGTCAAAGCGCCCGTCATCGCGCTCGCATCCAGAACGGTGGCACCGCCGAAACTGCCCAAAGTTAGCGTGCCGGAACCGGTCAAAGTCGCGGTCCCGGTCCCCGTCATCAGTGTGCTCAACGCACTGGCTGACCGGACCTCGACCGTGACGCCCGAGCGCCCGGTTACAATCATTGCGCCGGTCGCCGACCCGGCCAGCGCATATTTCTGCACAAGATTACTCGCATCGGTGAGCGTCTGCGCATAGCCCGCACCCAGCACGAACGGCGTATTGGTGGCAAGATTGGCGCTCGGCGTCAGCACCGTCAGCGCACCCGTGCCCGTAACAATCACCTCGCCAATGCTAGTAAAGCCCGTGCCGTTCACCGAAGCCGTCGCGGCTGTTTGGATCGCGACCGTATCGATATCGGTGACGGTCGCCGTTCCGGCGTTATTGATCGTCGCGCCCGATTGGCCGGTCAAGGTCAGCGTATCGGTGCCGCCATTGCCGTTGACGGTATCGGTGCCGTTCAGCGTGCCGACCCCGCCGGTGAAGCTTTCGTTCGTCCCCGCCGCCGCTGGAACGAGGGAGTCGGTGAGGCCCGTGGTCAGCACCAGCGTCGCGGCGGGCGGCGTCGGCGTAACCGGCGTTACTGGCGGGGTTGGTGGCGTGGGTGTCGTCACCGTCTGCGGTACCAAAATCGTGCGGTCGCTATTATAGGCCCCGTCCTGGCCTGCGGTAATCCCCGTCTGGGAAATCAGCGTGAAAGCCGAAACCGGGAGCAGGTTGCTGTTGCCGGTTGCGGCCACATAGCCCGATGTTATCAAAACCTGGGCCTGATCGCGCACTTCCAGCGTCGGCGAGGCCAGAATGCGGACCGCACCGCTCGTTAACAGCCCGGCAGAGGCCGCCGTTAACTGCGATAAATCGAAAACCAGTTGCGAGGCATTGGGTAGGCCACGCGCATCGATAATCAGCCCGTCGCTACGGCCATTAGCAGCGAGAAACCCATCGGTGAGCACAATCCGGAACTGTTTCGCCGCCGAGGTGCCCGACATATCCATCAGCACCAGCGCATCGATACCGCCCAGCGCCGCGCCCGCGCTGGCATCGAAAATAAAGCTGCCCGCATCGGCTGCCGTCAGGTGCAGCAGCAGCGCATCCTGGCCCTCGCCACCCTGTAGGTTATCGCCAGACTGAAGCGCCCCGCTGCGCAGCCGGAACGAATCATTGCCCGCGCCGCCGGTTAAGGTTTCGGTGCCGCTATTGGCCGTGATCGTATCATTGCCCTCACCGCCATCGGCCAGATTGCGGCCAATCCCAAGGTCGATGACATCATGGCCCGCATCGCCAAAGCCCTGATCGTCGCCGCCATCGTCGCTGAGCGTATCATTGCCTGTTCCGCCCGCGAGGGAGTCGTTTCCGAGGCCGCCGATGAGCGTATCGGTGCCCGCGTCCCCGGTCAGCGAATCATTGCCAGTATTGCCGGTCAGAACATCTGACCCGGCACCGCCGGTAATCACATCGCGCCCGGCACCGCCGGTCAGAACCGACCCCCGGCCCTCTCCCCAAGAAAGCCCGGTCAGGGTAAGATCGAGCAAAGCCCGGCTGCCATCGATATTCTCGAAGCCGATCAGCGTCGGGCCGGTTGGGCTGCCCGCCTGCTCGCCCGTGCGATTCTGATCGGTGCTGCGCGTCAGGTCCAGCAGGGTCAGCATCGGGGCCGTGTCTTTGGTCAGAACCAGCGTATCGCCCGTCAGCGCTTGCCCGTCAGCGTCGATGCGGGTGGACGGCCCGAGCCCGATCATCGGAATAAACCGATCATCGTTGGCGGTTCCAGCCCCGCTCCCGGTTAGCACGGTCCCGGCCAGGGGGGCGCTCTGGCGGTTCTCAAAAATCCCATAGAAGACATAATGGGAAAGCGCAGTCGTTTCGGTATAGCCCGCCGCTTTCACGTCCGGGTTGGCGGCAAGATAAGCCGCAGCGTCGAAACCATTCACATCGCTGCTTGGCAACCGGCCCTCGGCAGCTCCGTAGTTCAGGTAATGCGCCCAAGCGCTGGGAAACGCCCCGGCAACAATTGCCGCCCGCACGTCTGGATTCTGGGCGAGATAAAAGGCGCTATTGAAGGCGGCATTCGGATTACGCCCCTCGGCGGCTCCGATCAGGCGAAAATGCGTCGCGGCATCTGGAAAGATGCCGTTTACAATCGCACGTTGCACATCGGGGTTGGCACTCAGATAATAGTCTGCGTCGAACGCCACTTCAGCCATCGAACCAACCCTTGTAGAAAGCCTCTTCACTTCCTCTACCAGGGGTCTGCACGCTCTTTCAAGGGACAGTTTAACTAAGTTTTAGTTTATAGGCTCAACGCGTTAATGCGGCTCTATTCGAACTTTCCGTTCAATGATGAACTACTGGTTCACTCCCCCTCAATCC
>NZ_LAJY01000200.1 GCF_000963705.1 Elstera litoralis
GAGGCGGAAGGTTTCCTCGCCGACCGTGACATCGGCATCGCCGACAACCACGGTCCAATGTTCGGCCCGCCGGTGGTGCATCTGCAACGAGAGGCGTTGACCGGGCAGTACAATGATGCGCTTCACCTTGTAGGTGGGTTCATCCAGAAGAACTTCGTACTGGCCCCAGGGGCGCTGGCCGATTTCCATAGAATCCTCGATGCTGCTGCAAGAGCTAAATCGCGCGCATCCTATCGGCACGGGGCACGAACGCCAACAAAAAGGCGGCATTGCTGCCGCCTTTGAGGAAACTCGTTCAGATTTTATCGATTGAAGAAGGCTTAGGCTGCGTTCCGCTGGGCCGGGGCTGCCGGGCGCGGCGCTTCGACGGCGCGCGCCGGAGCGGCGGGAAGTTCGCCCGCTTCCGACAGTTTGCCGAGCAAGGCCGTAACCGCGCGTTCCAGGGCGGCAACATCGCTCGCGGGGAGCTTTGCCATCGCCTTGGCCAAAGGGTCCGGCCAGGAGCGGACGCGGTTCGCCAGCTTCTCACCGGCTTCGGTGAGCGAGACGACCAGCGCGCGCCGATCCTGATCGGCGGCCCGCTTGGCAACAAAGCCTTTGCGCACCAGCGTGGCGACCGCATCGCTCACGGTGGCCGGGGTTACGACCAGTTCCGCCGCAAGGCGGCTGATGGTCGGCGCGCTCTCGCACCCGGCGAGATGGGCCAGGATCGACGCTTGCAGCGCGGTCAGGCCAGCGGCATTGGCGCGGCGATTTTCATTGCCGCGCGAAACTGCGCCCAAGCGGGCGAGGGCATCGGAAAGCTGTTCGATCGAAGCGACCGAGGGCAGCTGCGTCGGAGATATCATTGATGTCATGGCGGGCGGATATAGTCGCATCCGGTAGGAGGGCTCAAGAGCTTTCGCACGCACACATGCCCTGTCATATGAACATTTGTGCTTTGCGTTGCAAAAAGGTGGCAGTGCTTGAGATTGCGACGGGCCTCTGTTGGGGTGGTAAATCGGCTTCGCGTGAATTACATTGTCATTCACGCCCTATCAGGAGTTACCGTCATGGCTGCCAATGCCCTCGTTCAGGCCCGCGTCGATGCAACGATCAAGTCGGAAGCCGCCGAAGTTCTCGCGACGATCGGCCTTACCGTTTCCGATGCCGTGCGGCTGATGCTGATCCGCGTCGCCCAGGAAAAAGCTCTCCCCTTCGAGCCGCTGATTCCGAATGCCGAGACAATTGCGGCAATGGAAGCGGCGCGGGCGGGGAAACTCGTGTCGTTTACCAGCATTCAAGCGCTGATGGACGATCTCCATGAGAACGATTGAGCGTACCGGCAAATTCAAGCGCGACTACAAACGCGAGGAGAGGGGGCAGTATCAGGCAACCCTCGATAGAGATTTGGAGGAGATTCTGTCGGCGCTCCTGTTTGATCTTCCTCTAGCCGAAAAATACCGCGACCATGCCCTGATCGGGAGATGGAAAGATCATCGGGACTGTCATATTCGGCCCGATTTGGTGCTGATCTATCGAAAGCCGGACGCAACGGTTTTGCAACTCGTGCGCTTGGGTTCCCACAGCGAGCTTGGGCTTTAGCTTGTCGGATGCGCGAACCCCTATTATGGTGCCCGCTTAGGATTTCCTTTGTGAAGGTCTCTGACCGTGCTTCGCCGTATTCTCCCGCTCGCCCTGATCGCTTTGAGCCTCGCCGCCTGTGGTGCCGACACGCGCCGGTCGCTTGGCCTGTCGAAGGCCCCGCCCGATGAGTTTAGCGTCGTCGGGCGCGCGCCGCTCGAACTGCCGCCCGATTTCGGCCTGCGTCCGCCCGTCGCGGGCGCGGCACGCCCGAACGAGCTTGCGGCGCGCGATCAAGCCAAGGTCGCCGTCTTCGGTCCTGCCAATGCGCAGCCGCAGCTTTTGGCCGGGCGCACGGCGGGCGAAGCCTTCTTGCTCGATAAGGCGGGTGCCCCCCAGGCGCAGCCCGATATCCGCGCCACCGTGGAGCAGGAAAGCACCAAGCTTGCCCGCGAAGAGCGTAGTTTCGTCGATAAGCTGATTTTCTGGCGCAAGCCGGACGAGCCGGGCGTTACGGTCGATCCGTCGGAAGAAGCCAAACGCCTCAAAGAAAATGCCGCGCTCGGCAAGCCCGCGACCGAGGGCGAAACCCCCTCGATGAAGCGCAAGCGTAAAGGGATTCTGGAAGGAATCATTTAGCGATTTTGCGGCCTCTCATGGTGCCAAGACGCCTCGATCCCCCGTGGGTCGGGGGTCTTTGCGTTTTTGACGGGATGCAAAAAAGTTGGGAAGAGTCTGTCACTCGCGTATCATGTTTGCGTGCTAGGCTGGTTGGGGAGCCGATGACCAAGAAACTTTTTTATCCGCACCTATGGGTGCCAGATGAATGTGTACGATTCCGCCCGCATGGCCGACGTGCTGGGGCCGCTCGGCTATGCCGCCGTCGATACGCCGGAAGCGGCGGATATGGTCCTCATCAATACCTGCCACATCCGCGAGCATGCCTCCGCGAAAACCTTCTCCGAGCTGGGCCGCCTGAAGCAGATCAAGCAGCAGAAGGACGGCGACTATATCATTGCCGTTGCAGGCTGTGTCGCCCAGGCGGAAGGCGAAGAGATTCTAGCGCGCGCACCCTATGTGGATATCGTCTTGGGGCCGCAAACCTATCACCGCCTCCCGGAAATGGTGGCGCGGGCCGAACGCGGCGCGGCGCAGAAGAAGCTGCGCGCCGACATTGGCTTGAACAAGCCCGCCGCCCGCATCGCCGGGATGGGGATTCTCGATACCGATTTTCCGGTGGAAGCCAAATTCGATTTTCTGCCCGCGCCGACCGACGCCCAGGGCGTCACCGCGTTCCTGTCGATCCAAGAGGGCTGTGATAAGTTTTGCACCTTCTGCGTGGTGCCCTATACGCGCGGCGCGGAATATTCGCGCCCCGTTCAGCAGATCGTCACCGAAGCCGAACAATTGGTGGCCTTGGGCGTGCGCGAACTCACGCTGCTCGGGCAGAATGTGAACGCCTATCACGGCGATGGGCCGGACGGCGACGCCTGGACCCTGGCGCAGCTCGCCTATCGGTTGGCCGCGATTCCGGGGCTGGAGCGCCTCCGCTACACCACCTCGCACCCGCGCGATATGGATGACGCGCTGATCGCCGCCCACGGCGATTTGCCGCAGTTGATGCCCTTCCTGCATCTGCCGGTGCAATCGGGCTCGGATACGATTTTGGCGGCGATGAACCGTCAGCATAGTGCCGACCATTACCGCCGGATCATCGATAAGCTGCGCGCCGCCCGCCCCGATCTTTGCCTTTCGACCGATCTCATCGTCGGCTTCCCCGGCGAAAGCGACGCGGATTTTGCGGCGACGATGCAGCTCGTGCGTGATGTGACCTTCCCGGCGGCTTTCTCCTTCAAATATTCGGGCCGTCCCGGAACGCCGGCCGCGACGATGGCGGGGCAGGTGCCCGAAGACGTGAAAGACGCGCGGCTCGCCGAGTTGAACGCGCTGTTGCTGGAGCAACTCACCGCCTTCAACCGTAGCCTTGTCGGTCAAACCGTGCCGGTGCTGTTCGAAAAAGCCGGGCGGCATGCCGGGCAGATGGTGGGGCGCTCGCCCTATCTTCAGCCGGTGCATGTGCTGGGCGAGGCCGATTTGATTGGGCGCGTGCGCCTGGTCGACATCGAGCAGGATCATAGTTTCAGTCTGTCGGGCCGTCTTGTCGCCGAGCCGGTCCCCGATCTTTCTTCTCCGGCGATGAGGATGACTGCGTGAGTGATGCCCCGCTGAAAAACGCCGATAAGCCTTCCAGCGATCCGCTTTACGTCTCGTTTGACGATAATTCCGTGTTGCAGCTTGTTTACGGCGAGCACGACCGGAACCTCGCGCGGATTGAACAATTGCTGGGGGTGGCGATTATTCCGCGGGGCAATCAGATCGCCATCACCGGCCCCGCCGCCGCCGCCCAAACCGCGCGCGAAGCTTTGGGCGCGCTGCATGGCCGGGCACGCAAGGGCAAGCCCATCGATATGGGCGAGGTCGATGCTGCCGTCCGCATGGCCGAACACGCCCGCGAGTCCGGCGCGCCCTTGCCGGAAAAAGCCATCCGCACCCGCCGCCGCGTCATCGAGCCGCGCTCGCCGGGGCAAGCCGTCTATTTGCAGGCGCTGCAAGATAATGAAGTCGTCTTCGGTCTCGGGCCAGCCGGGACGGGGAAAACCTATCTTGCCGTCGCGATGGCGGTCGGGTTGCTGCTGGAAGGCCGCGTGTCGCGCCTCGTCCTCTCGCGCCCGGCAGTGGAAGCGGGCGAGCGCTTGGGCTTTTTGCCCGGCGATATGAAAGAAAAGGTCGATCCGTACCTGCGCCCACTCTATGACGCGCTGCACGATATGATGCCGGGCGACCAAGTGGTCAAACGCCTGGAATCGGGCGAAATCGAAGTGGCCCCGCTGGCCTTCATGCGCGGCCGCACCCTCGCCAACTCCTTCATCATTCTCGATGAAGCGCAGAATACCACCGCGACCCAGATGAAAATGTTCCTCACCCGTATGGGCGAGGGCAGCCGCATGTGCATTACCGGCGATCTCTCTCAGATCGATCTGCCGCCCGGCACGCGCTCCGGCCTACGCGACGCGCTGGAAACTTTGGAAGGCGTGCCGGGCATCAGCTTCGTCCGCTTCACCGAAAGCGATATCGTCCGTCACCCGATGGTGACGAAAATCGTCCGCGCTTATAACGAAAAGGACCGCCGCCTGCTGTCGCCGTCCGACGCCGGGATGGGCCGATGATCGCCGTCGAATCGGTCATCGAGGCGGGCAATTGGTCGGCGCTGCTCGGCGGCGTAAGCGAGGCCGATATCGAAAGCTTGGCCGAAAAGACCGTGCGGCACGCCCTGGTAACGGAAGCTGCGTTAACGCCCTTCCTCGCCGGATCGGCCCCGGAAAGCCGCCTCACGCTGGCGCTGCTGTTCACCGATAATGCGGCGGTCCGCAAACTGAACCGCGAGTGGCGCGATCAGGATAAGCCGACCAATGTTCTCTCCTTCCCCGGCGATTGGCTGGAGTTGGAAGAGGAAGATATCGCCGCCCTGGCCGCTGGCGACGATGTGCCGCCCGCCCATATTGGCGATATTGCGCTGGCGCTCGAAACCATTCGCGATGAAGCGGCGGAGCAGGGCAAAGACCCGCGCGCCCATCTGCTGCATCTCATCGTGCACGGCACGTTGCATCTCCTCGGCTACGATCACGCGGTCGACGCCGAGGCCGAGGCGATGGAAGCCCTTGAAACCCGGCTATTGGCCGACCTCGGCATTGCCGATCCCTATTCCTACCGACCATCAGGATATTGAGCCTTACCATGAGCGAAAGCCCTTCTAGTCCGGGGCCGGAGCGACCGAGCGTCCCTCCGGCTCCTGTCTCGCATGAACCGTCCGGGGGGCTGCGGCCTGGGCGGCTTATCTCGCGCCTGCGCCTTCTGCTGGGCTTGCGCGGCGATCCTTCGGTGCGGGAAACGCTCGAAGAGCTGATCGAAGAACAGGCGGTGGCGACCGACGCGATGGCCCCGGACGAGCGGCTGATGCTGCGCAATATTCTCGGGCTGCGCGATGTCACCGTCGGCGACATTATGGTGCCGCGCGCCGATATGGTGGCGGTCGATTGCGCCAAACCCTTCGAAGACATCGTCGATTACATGGTTGAGGCGGCGCATTCGCGCGTGCCGGTCTATCGCAATAGTCTCGATGATGTGATTGGCATGCTGCACGTGAAAGACGTGTTCGCCGCCAGCCGCGATAAAGACACGCCTTTGCCGCAGGTGGAAGAATTGCTGCGCCCGGTGCTGTTCGTTCCCCCGTCTATGCCTGCGCTCGATGCGCTGGTGCGGATGCGCACGGCGCGCACGCATATGGCGGTGGTCGTCGATGAATATGGCGGGATCGATGGGCTGCTGACCATCGAAGATCTGGTCGAAGAAATCGTCGGTGAGATCGAAGACGAGCACGACGAGGAAGAAGCCCCGGTCCAGGCCGCCGAGGACGATGGCTCGATCCGCTTCGACGCACGCACACCGCTGGCCGATCTCGAAGAGCGCTTCGGGCCGTTCCTTACCGAGGATGAGCGCGAGGAAATCGACACGTTGGGCGGGCTGGTGGCCACCCTCGCCGGGCGGATGCCGCCCGTGGGGGCGCTGGTCGTGCATCCCTCGGGCTTTGAGTTCGAAGTGCTGGAAGCCGATCCGCGCCGGGTGTCGCTCGTGCGCCTGCGCAATCCTCCGCCCTGGCGCTGGCCGCCGAGGCATGAGGCTGCGGGTCGATTGGCGGCGGGCGGGGCTCGCCTGCCTCTGTGGTGTGCTGGCGACGGGGGCCTTGCCGCCGTTCGCGCTGTGGCCGCTGATCTTCCCGGCCTTTAGCGGTTTTCTCTGGTTGTTAAGCGGGGTCCAGCGGCCTCGGCAGGCGCTGTGGCTGGGCTGGTGCTTTGGCTTCGGCCATTTCGTGACAGGGCTCTATTGGATTTCCAACGCCCTGTTAGTGCCGCCCGGTGATTTTATCTGGATGGTGCCGTTCGCGTTGGTGGGCTTGCCGATTGTGCTGGCGTTCTACACGGGGGCGATTGCCTGGGGCGTGGTGCGCCTTGCGCCGCCCGAGGCAAAAATTCCTGCGCTGGCTTGGCTTCGGCACTTTCTGGCTGCTGGCGGAATGGGGCCGGGCGCATATTCTCACTGGCTTTCCGTGGAACCTGATCGCCTCAATCTGGACCGAAAACGCCCGCGCCGCTGCAAGCGGTGGCCTACCTCGGCCCCTATGGCACCGGGGCGGCGACGGTGCTGATCGGCGCGGCCTTCCTCTTCGGTTGGCGACGCGGCGGGGTAATTGCCCTTCTTGGGCTCGCGCTGCTGTGGGGCGGCGGTGCGCTGCGCTTGCAGGGTGCTCCGGGGCGCGATGCCGTGCAGCCGGGGGTATCGTTGCGGCTGGTCCAACCCGCGATTCCGCAAAGCCTGAAGTGGGACCGCAGCCGCCTTCAGAGCAATTTCCAAAAATATCTCGCGATGAGCGCGCCCGCGCCGGGCGAGACGCCGAGCGCAATTATCTGGGGGGAGGCCGCTACCGGCTATCCGATCGAGGAGGTCGAACCCTGGCGGATGGCAATGGCCAAGCTCGCCCCGCCCGACGGCGTGATTATCACCGGCACCAACCGCTATTTGCGCAATGCCGACAATCAGGTGATCCAAGCCTGGAACGGCATGGTCGCCTTCGATGCCGAGGGCAGCCTGCGCGGGGCCTTCGATAAATTCCATCTGGTGCCCTTCGGCGAATATGTACCGCTGAAGGAGTTGCTACCCCTTCAAATCATATCGCAAGGGGCCTCCGGCTATAGCCCCGGCCCCGGCCCGCGCACGCTGCGCTTGCCGGGCCTGCCGCCGGTAGCCCCGTTAATTTGCTATGAGGTGATCTTCCCAGGGGCCGTGGTTGATCGCGCCGACCGACCCGCGTGGCTGCTGAACCTCACCAACGACGGGTGGTATGGGGTCAGCACCGGGCCGTATCAGCATTTGGCTGCGACAATTTTGCGCGCAGTAGAAGAGGGGCTGCCATTAGTCCGAGTCGCGAATACGGGGGTCTCGGCTTTAGTTGATGGGAACGGCCGGGTCTGGAACAGTCTGACTCTGAACACAGAAATGGCTTTAACCATTCCACTTCCCCTGCCGCTCGACCCACCGCCATTTGCGCGTTTCGGTGATCTCATTACCCTGCTTGTCGTGACTTTTCTGATACTGCTCCTGGTAGTTCGACGCCTTCGTGCCAATTTATAGTAATTCATTAACCAGTACAGCGTAGGGTTGACGCCTACAAAC
>NZ_LAJY01000201.1 GCF_000963705.1 Elstera litoralis
ATTCYTTTCCCTCACTCCCCTAAAGACCGAGTCTCATGAAACGGCGCGCACGCGACCCGAACCTTGTCCGGCACCCGCTGCGGATTGAACTGCGGATCGACGCATACTAAACGCACCAGAATTGTGACCAAATGACGGCTATCTGTGTGCTCCCAGCGCAACACTTGCTGTTCAATTTCAAGGCTGGCCCCACCGAACTTCACCACACGGCTGCGCACTTCCAACGCATCGTCCAACCGGGCGGGGCCGCGATAGTCGATTTCCGCCGAACGCACCACGAAGAGCGTACCGTCTTCGTCATACAGTTTTTGTGGCACAATTCCCACAGCGCGCAGCATTTCCGTCCGCGCCCGTTCTGCGAAATTCAAATAGTTGGCGTGATAGACCACGCCGCCCGCGTCGGTATCGGCATAAATCACGCGCAGGGGCAGGCGGTGCCAACCGTCTGCAATCTCGCCGGAGGTCGGGGCGAGGGGCGCAAAGGTGGTGCTCATTCGGGCTCGTCTCCTAGGAGGCTGAGTTGCTGTTCCAAATCGCGCGGCGGACTGCGCCCGAGCAGTTTCCAGCCGTTCGGGGCCAGCATGCGCCCGCGCGGCGTGCGCTGGATCAGCCCCAACTGCATCAGATAGGGCTCGATCACCTCTTCGATCGTGTCGCGCGATTCCGACAGGGCGGCAGCGAGCGTTTCCGCGCCGACCGGCCCGCCTTCATAGGTGTCGGCGATGCAGGAAAGATAGCGCCGGTCCATCGCGTCCAGCCCCATCGGGTCGACATCAAGGCGCGACAGGGCCGCGTCCGCCGCCTTGCGGTCGATGGGCGAAACCCCCGCAACGGACGCGAAATCGCGCACCCGGCGCAGCAACCGCCCGGCAATGCGAGGGGTGCCGCGCGAGCGTTTGGCGATTTCAAACGCGCCCTCTTCCGTGAGCGGCATCTCCAGCAGTCGCGCGCCGCGCGCCACAATCGAGGTGAGTTCTTCCGGGCTGTAGAACTGCAAGCGCAGGGGAATGCCGAAACGCTCGCGTAAAGGGGTCGTCAGCAGGCCCGACCGCGTGGTTGCGCCAACCAGGGTAAAGCGCGGCAGATCGATGCGGATGGAGCGCGCCGCCGGGCCTTCGCCGATGATGAGATCAAGCTGAAAATCCTCCATCGCCGGATAGAGGATTTCCTCAACGGCGGGGCTGAGGCGGTGGATTTCATCGATGAACAGCACGTCGTTCGGCTGCAAATTGGTCAGCAGCGCCGCCAGATCCCCGGCCTTGGCGATCACCGGGCCGGAGGTCGCCCGAAAGCCGACGCTGAGTTCGCGCGCGACGATCTGCGCCAGCGTCGTCTTCCCCAAACCGGGCGGGCCGAAGAACAGCACATGGTCGAGCGCTTCACCCCGACCCCGTGCGGCTTCAACGAAAACCTGCAAATTCTCGCACACGGCGCGCTGGCCGACGAAATCCTGCAAGCGTGCCGGGCGCAAGGCCGCCTCGCCGCCCTCGGCAACGGAGGCATCCAATAACGGACGGCGCGTTTCGGGCGTTTCGCTCATGCCGGGCTCAGAGCTTTCAGACCGGCGCGGATCAGGTCAGCCAAAGCCGGTTCCGCCCCGCCGTCGCGCTGCTGCTGCGCCAGCTTGACCACGACCGTAAAGGCATCCGACCGGCCATAGCCGAGATTAACCAGCGCCGAAACGGCTTCGGCTTCCACCGTTCCATTGGTTTCGATGGCGGGCGAAAGGCTGGGAGCCGTCCGCGCCATCGCACCCAGAGCGAGGCCCGCAACCTTATCCTTCAGTTCGGTGAGCAAGCGCACCGCCAGCTTCGGTCCGACGCCATCGGCGCGCGCCAGGGCATTCTTATCACCGGAGGCAATCGCCTGAACCAGTTGATCGGGCGTCAGCACACTCAGCAGCGCTAACGCCACGCGCCCGCCGACGCCTTGGACGGTTTGCAGCAGCCGAAACCAGTCGCGCTCGGCAGTATCGCGGAAGCCATAGAGCAGCAGCGCGTCTTCCCGCACCACGGTTTCGATATGCAGCGTCGCGGGCTGGTTCATTTGCAGCGTGCCGAGCGTGCGCCCGGAGGCCGCGACGAGATAGCCGACGCCGTTGACGTCGATCACCGCATAGCCCGCGCCTAAATCCCGAACAATGCCTTTCAACCAAGCGATCATCGGCTTCGCGCCAGTAGGGCCAGATCGATACCGCCCATACGCTGCGCGGTTTGGGCGTGATGGGCGTGGCAGATCGCCACCGCCAAAGCATCGGCAGCATCCGCGCCCGGCAGCACGAGGCCGGGGAGAAGTTTCCCGACAACGAACATCACCTGCTCCTTATCCGCTGCCCCCGCGCCCACAACCGATTTCTTCACCGATTTCGCCGCATATTCCGCCACCGCGAGCCCCGCCCGCGCCGGAACCAGCAGGGAGACCGCACGCGCTTGGCCAAGCTTGAGGGTAGAGGCGGCGTTGGTGTTCACGAAAGTCTCTTCCACCGCCGCGCAGTCGGGCTGGTAGGTGTCGAGCACCTTTTGCAGCCCCTCATAAAGCTGCGCCAGCCGGTCCGACAGCGCCGCTTTTGGGTCGGACGTGACCGTTCCGCAGGCAATGCCCTTCAGCCGGGAGCCTTGGGCTTCGATCACGCCCCAGCCGGTGCGCTGTAATCCCGGATCAAGGCCCAAAACCCGCATCAATTTAGCCCGCCAGCTTGGCGAGCTGCTCCTCGGAGATATCGTAATTGGCGTAGACGTTCTGCACGTCGTCGTTATCGTCGAGCGTATCGATCAGCCGGAACAGCTTTTCGGCGACCTCATCCGACACCGGATTGAGCGTTTGCGGTGCCCAGATCAGCTTTGCCGATTCCGGGGCGCCGAAGGCCGCTTCCAGCCCCTCGCGCACGGTGGCGAGATCGTCGGTCGCGCAGGTAATATCGTGCCCGTCTTCCGAGCTTTCGACATTCTCTGCGCCCGCGTTCAACGCCGCCTCGAACACCGCATCGGGGGTTCCGACCGAGGCCGGATAATGGATCTGGCCCACCCGGTCGAACATGAAGCTGACCGAGCCGGTTTCCCCCAGCGCGCCGCCCGATTTGGTGAAGGCCGAGCGGACTTCCGACGCCGTGCGGTTGCGATTGTCGGTCATCGCTTCCACGATCACGGCGATGCCGCCCGGCCCGTAGCCCTCGTAGCGCACTTCATCGAAATTGGTATCGTCGCCGCCGCCCTGGCCGCGCTTGATGGCCCGATCGATCGTGTCTTTCGGCATATTGGCGATTTTCGCCGCCGTGATCGCCGCGCGCAGGCGCGGGTTCATCGACGGGTCGGGCGCGCCGGTTTTGGCCGAAACGGTCAGTTCCCGGATCAGCTTGGTGAAGATCTTCCCGCGTTTGGCGTCTTGCGCGCCTTTGCGGTGCATGATGTTTTTAAACTGGGAATGGCCAGCCATAGGTCCGCTACTCTTATTGTCAAGTCTGACGGTAATACATGAGATCGGCGCGACCCTAGACCATTCCCGCGCTAAAGGGAATCGCGGAAAAAGCGGGGCACGGAAAAAGCACAGCGGAGACAAGCATAAGCCACAGCCAGGGGTGGCACATGCTTGCGCTCGATACTGAAAAACAGTATCATCTCACTGCAATGGGCAAACCTGAACGGACCAAAGCCGCCATCTTCGCCGATCCGATCCGCGCGGATATCCGCTGGACGGACATTGAGGCCCTGCTCCGCGCCGAAGGGGCTGAAATATCGGAAGGTCGGGGATCGCGCGTGCGCATCGCCCTTGGCGGATGCAAGGCGGTCTTTCATCGCCCGCATCCAGGCGACCAGACCGGCAAGCCGACGTTACGCGATGTCCGGGATTTCTTGATTAAGGCCGGGGTAAAACCATGAACACGCTAGAGCATCGCCATTACGTCGCTACGGTGGAGATCGACGAAGACGGCGGGTTTTTCCACGGTCGGGTCATCAATACCCGCGACGTTCTGACGTTTCAGGGTAAAACCGTTGCCGAGTTAAAAGCAGCTTTCGCCGATACGATTGCCGACTATGAAGAATGGTGCAAGGAGCGGGGCGAGCCGCCGGAAAAACCCTATTCGGGCCGCCTCCTTCTGCGGTTGCCGCCGGAATTGCACTGCGCCTTGGCGACGGCAGCCGTTAAATCGGGCCAGAGCCTCAATCGGTTCGTCACCGAAACCCTGGCCCGCGCTGCCACATAGTTCACAGCCCCCGCAAATGCCCGAGCAACCCTTGCGTCATCGGGTCCGCCACCGCGCCCGGTGCGGCTTGCACGGCAGGAAGCAGGGCGGTTGCCAGTTCCTTGCCGAGTTCCACGCCCCATTGATCGAAGGCGTTGATGCCCCAGATCGCCGCCTCCACAAACACCCGGTGCTCATAAAGCGCAATCAGCCTCCCCAGCGTGTAGGGATCAAGTTTGCGATAGGCGAGCGTGATTGACGGGCGGTTGCCGGGGAAGACTTTATAGGGGGCGAGCCGGTCCACTTCCGCCGCAGGGAGCCCTGCTGAAACGAGCTGCGCCCGCGCTTCTCCCAATGTTTTCCCCCGCGCTAAGGCTTCGCTTTGGGCAAGGCAGTTGGCCAGCAGCAGCGTGTGATGCTCGGCAAGCTCAGGCTCGTGGCTCTCGGCGGCGATCAGGAACTCGCAGGGGATAATATCGGAGCCCTGATGCAGCAGTTGATAGAAGGCGTGCTGGCCATTGGTGCCGGGTTCGCCCCACACCAGCGGGCCGGTGCTCAAACCCTCCGGTAAGGGGGCACCGTCACGCGTGACCAGCTTGCCGTTCGATTCCATATCGAGCTGCTGCACATAGGCGGGCAGCCGCGCGAGGCGTTGGTCGTAGGGCAGCAGCGCCCGCGCGCCGTAACCGCAGATATTCCGATGCCAAACGCCGATGAGCCCCAGCAGCACGGGCAGGTTTTCGGCGAGCGGTGCGGTGCGGAAATGCGCATCCATCGCCCGCGCCCCCGACAGAAACGCCTCGAAATCCTGCGCACCAATAGCGATCATCACCGGCAGCCCCACCGCCGACCAGACCGAATAGCGCCCGCCGACCCAATCCCAGAAGCCGAAGACGCGGCCGCCATCGATGCCGAAGGCCGCCGCCTTATCGAGCGCCGTCGAGACCGCCGCGAAATGATCTTCCACCGCCCGCTCGCCCAAGGCCGCCACCAGCCAGCGCCGGGCCGATTGAGCGTTGGTCATCGTTTCAATCGTCGTGAAGGTTTTCGAGGCGATGATGAAGAGGGTCCGCGCCGGATCAAGCCCCTTCAGCACATCGTGCAGATGCGCCCCATCGACGTTGGAGACGAAATGCACGCGCGGCCCATCATGGTAGGGCGCGAGCGCCAGCGTCACCATCACCGGCCCCAGATCGGACCCGCCGATGCCGATATTCACCACGTCGGTAAAGCGCCCGCCGTCGGTCGCGGCAATAGCGCCGCTGCGTACGCCTTCGGCAAACCCTTCTAGCCGGGCGAGCGAGGCCCGCACCAGCGGCATAACGTCGACGCCCTTGACGCGAACCTCTGCGTCCGGCCCGGCCCGTAAGGCCGTGTGCAGAACGGCGCGGCCTTCGCTACGGTTGATCGGCTCGCCCGAGAGCATGGCGTCGCGCTGGGCGGCTACCTGGCGTTCCTCGGCCAGAGCCAACAGCGCTGCCAGGGAATCCGCCGTCAGCGCCGTTTTGGAGTAATCCAGCAACAAATCATCCTGTTTGGCCGAAAGCCGCCCAAACCGCTGCGGGTCCGCCGCAAACAAGGCGCGCAAAGACTGGTTCGTTTTCAGCGCGCGCAGCGCCGCCCAAGAAGCCGACATGTTTCCCCCCGTATTTATGTAGCAAAGGTACAGAGCCGCGCCATAAGCTCAAGCCCGAAGTGAGTCCGGGTGGACGATTTCCACGTCAGAGCGCGGGCGGCATGCCATGCGCTGCCAGGATACCCGCTGTTCGTTTCCTGCGAAAGCCTTGCTCCGCGCCAATGTGGTGGTTATCGTCCGCGCGCCCAAACTTTTAGCGGTGGACCAGTAATTATGACCGAGGCTGCCCCCTCTCTTTTCGGAACCGTCGAACCCTTCGCCGGGGATCCTATTCTGTCGCTGAACATCGCCTTCCAGGGCGACCCGCGCACCGAAAAGGTGAACCTCACCATCGGCATCTATATGGACGGCGCGGGCAAAGTCCCCGTTCTGCCCTCGGTGAAGGCCGCTGCCGATAAGCTCGGTTTCGGCGTGCGCTCCTATATTCCGATGGAAGGGCTGCCGGAATACCGCCGTCTTGTGCAAGAACTGGTGTTCGGCAAAGCCCATCAGGTGCTGGCCGAAAAGCGTGTGGCGACCATTCAATCGGTCGGCGGTACGGGCGCGCTGAGCGTTGCGGCCGATTTTCTGGCGAAGCACGCGCCGGGCCGCGCCGTCTATGTGAGCGACCCGACCTGGGACAATCATCACGGCCTGTTCCAGCGCGCCGGGTTCGAAACCAAAACCTATCCCTATTGGGACGGCGCGACCCGCACTCTGCGCTTCGACGATATGCTGAAGACGCTGGAAGAAGCCCCCGCTGGCAGCATCGTTATCGTTCAGCCGGTCTGCCATAATCCGACCGGCGTCGACCTCAGCCGCGCCCAACAGGACGCGCTGACCGATCTGCTGATCGAAAAAAAGCATATCGCTGTCTTCGATATGGCCTATCAGGGCTTCGCCGATGGACTGGAAGAGGATGCAGGCTTCGTGCGCCGCTTTGCGGACCGCACGTCCTCCTTCCTCGTCGCCAACAGCTTTTCCAAGAATTTCTCGCTCTACGGCGAGCGTTGCGGCGGCCTCTCGGTCGTTTGTACCGCTGCCGATGAAGCGGATCGGGTGTTGGGGCAGTTGAAGCTCGTCGTGCGCCGCTCCTACTCCAACCCGCCGACCACCGGCGGCCTGCTCATCGCCACCGTCCTCGGCGATCCCGCCTTGCGCGCCCAGTGGGAAGCGGAAGTCGCCGACATGCGCGTGCGGATGAAGGACATGCGCGAAAAACTCGCCGCTGAAGTGAAGAAACTCTCGAATGAAATCGACGTGGGCTTCATCACCCAGCAGCGCGGCATGTTCAGCTACACCGGCCTCAGCAAGCCGCAAGTGGTGCAGATGCGCGATAAGGACGGCGTCTATCTGGTCGAATCGGGCCGCATGTGCGTCGCCGGTCTGACCGATGCCAATGTGGCGGCAGTGGCAAAAAGCCTGGTGGCGGCACGGGCGGCGTAACGGGGCACGCCCCAACCCGCTCTCACCGTGAGTGCGGGTTGGGGCTATTCTTGAATATCTCATTTATGGTACAAGGATATCCCAACAAGGATTATCCTGATGCCCCTTTATGTCCGCGATGATGATGTTCTGGCGCTTGCCGTGGAACTGCAACGTTTGACAGGGGCACCTACGAAGACCGAAGCGGTTCGACAAGCCCTCCGGCATGAAATCGAACGCACTCAGCAGGCCCGCCCCTTACGCGAAAAACTGGCGCGCGCAAGAGCTAAAGCCGATGAAATCGGTGTCGGCGGCGATCCTGATTTCGATATGAAAGCCTATACCGACGCCCTTTGGGCCCGCATATAATGTTCATCGATGCCTCGGTCATTGTCGCGATTTTGGTGCCAGAGGCTGATGCGGAAGTATACTTGGAGCGACTTGAAAAGCACGGCGGTCCGTTTTTTCTCTCGCCTCTTGTACGCTTTGAAGCCGCGATCTCGCTTGCCAGGGCCAAACTGCGATCTAGAAACGATCATCGCAATCCAACCCCCGAAATGATTGCCCTAACCCGAGATGCGGTCGATTACTTCATCGAAGATCTCCAAATTCAGGAAATCCCGATTTCATCCGCCATCGGCGTGGCAGCCCTCGACGCGGCAGTGACCTATGGCAAAGCCGTAGGCCATCCCGCCGATCTGAATTTCGGCGATTGCTTCGCTTATGCCTGCGCTAAAACGCACCGACTGCCCTTGCTCTATAAAGGTAATGACTTCGCCAAGACTGATCTGGCGCAACCCCCTACATCCGCGCATCCACCAGATGCACCGCCGCCGCCCCGGCCTCGTAGCCGAATTCCTTCAACTGCCGCCAATCGGCTCCGCTGAGCTGCGTTACGGGAAGCGGCAGCAGATCGTTACTGCGGCGGGTGACGTGCTGGGCCAGGACGCGCCCAAAGACCGTGCCGGGGCCGATGCCGCGCCCGTTGTAGCCGGTGAAGGCGACCATTTGCGGCCCCAATTCGAAGAAGCGTGGCAGGGCGTCGTCAGTCATGCCGATCCAGCCGTACCATTCGTGCGCGAAAGCAGCCCCTTCGAGCGCCGGAAACAACTTCACCATCGCCCGCCGTGCCCAATCGGGGTGTACCTGCTGGCCGCCCGCGCGCAAGGCGCCGACGCTGCCGAAGATGAGCCGCCCAGCGGCATCCAACCGGAAAGAACTCAGCACCTCTTTCGTATCCCACGCGCCTTGCCGACCGGGGATGATCTCTTTCAGTAAATGCTCCGGCAACGGTTCGGTCGCGCACTGGAAATAGGGCAGCCGCACGAGGGCCTGCCGGATCATTTGGAACGGGCCGGAGGAAAAAGCGTTGGTGGCGACGATCACCCAATCGGCGGTAACGCTGCCGCCCGGCGTCATCAGCCGCCAGACCGTGCCGTCGCGCTCGCAGCCCTGCACGGGGGAGTTTGAATAGACGGTAGCCCCCGCCGCCATCGCCGCCCGCCCGAGGCCGCGCGCATAGGCCAGC
>NZ_LAJY01000202.1 GCF_000963705.1 Elstera litoralis
GGGGGGAGCGCGGCGCGGTGGCTGCGCAGGAGACCATCCAAACGCTCAGTCAGACTCGAAGGATCGATGGCGCTCGCGGCGCTGCCTGCGGGGAGGAAGAAGATTCTCTCTGCCGGAACACCCGCGAGCGGAGGGAGAGTTTCGCCCGTGCCGACGAGGATTATCTGCGCGGCCGGGTGCTGGCCGAGCAGGGCGAGCACCTCCAACGCGCGCGGGCACAGCGATTGCTCGACGATCAGCAGATTGGCGGCGGCCAGCCGGGCGGCATCGGCAAGGGCGGCCCCTTCGCCGACGATCTCGACGCCGACCTGTCGGCGCAGCAGCTGCCGCAGCACCAACCGCAGAAATTCCGTTTGAACGATCAGCCCGGCGCGGATTGCCATCATGC
Source organism: Elstera litoralis (assembly GCF_000963705.1). Lineage (GTDB taxonomy): Bacteria > Pseudomonadota > Alphaproteobacteria > Elsterales > Elsteraceae > Elstera > Elstera litoralis. The sequence goes on from NZ_LAJY01000202.1 coordinate 389, forward strand.
CCCGCTTTCGGCAGGCCAGTGCAGAATCTGCGGGTGCGCGTCGGTCATCGGCACGAAAATATTCGTATAGCGCAGGCGCTCGGCGGGGCCGAGCAGCAGCACCGTTCCGGGCTTTGAAGCGGCGACCAGGGTCGCTTCGGCGTGGCGGCGGCTTTCGTCGCTGAAATAGATCAGCGTATTGCGGCACGAGATTAGATCGGCGGTGAGCGCCGGGGTGAGCGGGCGCATCAGATTATGGGTTTGGAAGGTGATCTGAGCGCGCACCTCCGGCACCACGCGCCAGCGGTTCGCCTCCCCCGGCAGTGCTTCGAAATAGCGCCACGCGGCTTCCGGCAGGGCGCGGAAACTATTGAGGCCGGGTTTCCAGGAATATTTGCCCGCAACCGCTTCCGCGACCGATTCGGCGCTGAGGTCGCTCGCGAGGATTTTCCCCGCACAGCCGCTGTCGCGCAGCAGAAACGCCAGCGTATAGGCCTCCTCCCCCGTGGCGCAGCCTGCGCACCAAAGCTGCAAGGGCATCCCACCCGCCCGCTGGCGCAATGCCGGAAGAACGTAGCGCGCGACGACGCTTAATTGATCGTTGTGGCGGTAGAAGAAGGTTTCATGCACCAGCATGGCCTCAATCAACCGCTGCCACACCGGATCGCTTTCCGGCGCGGCGTGCAGATGATCGGCCAAAAGCTGCCGCGCCAACGGCGAGCGGTCGGCGAAGAAGGCCGATAGCCGGTCGTGCTGCAAGCGCGGGCTTAGGCCGTAGCGCGCCTCGATGAGCGCCGTCACGCTCACCTGGGCCGCGTCGCCGCCGGTCATGATGGCGTTCTTACTTGGTTTTGAACAAATCGACTTGTTTGCGTTGATCGTCCGCCAATTGCGACAGTTGGATCATGGTGGCGGTGATTTCCTCCGCTGCCACGGCATTACCGGAGGCGATGCCGCGCAACTCGGTCACATTGCCTTCAATCTGGGAGACGATGGCCTGCTGTTCTTCCATCGCTACCGCAATCGAGCGGATCATCTGACTGGTTTCCGAAACCTCGCCCGCGATGGAATCCATCGTCTGCTTTACCAGCATCGAGGCGGAATGGCCCGCTGCGGCATCGGCGGTTGCTTGTTCGACGATGTCGGTAATCTGCTGAGCATTCTGAGCGGCGCTTTCGGCGAGCTTCCCCACTTCCTGCGCCACGACAACGAAGCCCTTGCCGTGCTCACCCGCGCGGGCGGCTTCGATGGCGGCGTTCAGCGACAGAATATGGGTGCGGTTGGCGATCCCGGCGATTACCTGCGTGATCTGGCTGATCTTGCGGCTGTTTTGCGCGATCTTTTCGACAATGCGCGATAGTTCATCCGCCGAGCCGCGCCCGCGTTCGACCAGATTGGCGGCAAGAATCCCCTTATCGTTGGCCACATTGACGCTGCTGGAAACCATGCGGATGGCTTTCGCCGATTCGGTCAGCGACTGGGTGACTTGGCCCACGGCATTATTCTGGACGCGCGCGCCGCCGGAAACTTGGCCCACCGCCGCGCTGGCTTCGGCGACCGCAACCGAAACCTGCCGCGTTTTCTGGCCGATTTCGCGCAGGGTATTATTGCTGCCTTCGACCAATTGATTGATCTGCGCGCCGATATTGCGCAGGAAGCCGGTTTTATTGTCCAGATTCACGCGCACGGTTAGATCGTTGCGGGCGGCCTGGGCGATAACCTCGCCGATCTCGATGGTCACGGCTTCGGCAGTCATGGCGACTTTGATCTTTTCGGCGTTTTCGCGGAAGACCAGCAGTGCCCGGCCCATCGCGCCCAACTCGTCGCCGCGCTCGGCTTCGGGCAGGTCGAAACTGCCGTCGCCGGTGGAGAGTTTGGTGATCTTGGTCGTGAGTTGTTTGATCGGGGAAACGACGCCGCGCAGCACGATCAGCAGGGCGAGGATCGTGATGACAAGAATCACCGCCCCGAGGGCAATCACGGTGCTACGGATCGTCTCGTTGGTTGCGGCCACCTGTTTTGTCACCGCGTCATTCGCGGCGGCTTGGAGTTGGTCCGCCGTTTCGTTCATCGCATTCAAGGCGGGCAGTAGGGCGGCGCGGGCGTTGGCGGCCCAATAGGCGGTCGCGCCGTCGAAATCCTGGGCGAGCTTCAGATCGACCGTCGGCTTGACCGATTTTTCCATGGAGGCGAAGGCTTGTGTGACCTTCTCCAACGCTGGGGCCTGGTTCGGGGCCAAAACGGCCAACTCGTCCCGGCGCGGGGCGATGAGCGCCAGCGTGCTGCGCAGCCGGTCGGCGCTGGCGGTGAAATCGGCGCTTTCCCGTTGCAGCAGCATCAGATTGGCGACGCGACCGCTTTCGGACAAAACTGCGGCGAGATCTTTCGAGATAAACCGGGCACGCAACTGGGTTTTCACCAGTGCTTCGAAGGATTTATTCGTTTCCGTCAATTCCGTTACGAGAACGAAGGTGGAGCCGATCAAAACCGCGATCAGCAGACCGATGGGAAACAGTAGTTTCTCTCTGATCTTAATCGAACGAAACATAGGGTGTCTCCAGAAAACCGGGGGTCAGCACGGTCGGGGCAGCGGGATTATTCATGATAGGTCCAAACCCCCGTCCAAACTTTGGGCGGGGCGGTAAGCAGGGTTCGGCAGCGCTCCTGGATGAGCGCGCTCGGCCGGTCGTCGGGGGCCAGGGTTAGCACGTGATCGAGACGCGCAAGGGCAATGGACCAATTGCCGTCGCAATAGGCTTGAAACCCCTGCGCATAGGCATCGAACATCTCTTGATTGACGGGGGTATCGGGGCTGAAAACCTGATGCAGCACCGTTTCCGCCGATTGGCCTTTGACCTGCACCCGATCGATCAGGCGCACGGTCACGGGGCGCTCCAAGCGCGCCAGCGTTTGCCCGCAAATCATGAATGGCGCGCCGTAATGTTTGGTCAGCGATTCGATGCGGGCGGCGAGGTTCACCGCGTCGCCGATGACGGTATAGTTCGAGCGCGTCGGCGAGCCGATGCTGCCCGCGATCACCTGGCCGGTGCTGATACCGATGCCGATCTTGATCGCCCGGTGCCCGCGTCGCTGCCGGTCCTTATTCAGCACCTCCAGCGCGGCTAGCATGGCAAGCCCCGCCTGCACGGCGCGGTCGTGATCTTGGCCCAGGCGGGCGGGAACGCCGAACAGCGCCATAATCGCATCGCCGATATATTTATCGATAACGCCGCCGCTCTGCTTAATCACGTCTTCCATGAACGAAAAATATTCGTTCAGGGTTTCGACGATTCCGGCCGCACCCAACTCCTCCGACAAAGTGGTGAAACTGCGGATATCGGAGAAGAGAATCGAAGTTTGTTGCAGCGTGCCACCGAGATTGAGCGACTGCCCGGCGAGGATTTGCGTCGCAACCGTATCCGACAGCGTGCGCGACAGAATGGTTTTGAGCTCCTTTTCCCGCGTGGCATCTTCCAGTAATACGAGAACTTGGGTTTCGCCCTCCTCAAGGCTGAGGCGCGAGGCGGTCAAGCGCAGGGGCCGCCACGCACCATCGGGCAGGGCGAAGTCGGTCAGTTCCGGCCCAAAGGGCGCGCCCGTGGCCAGCACATCGCGCAAATCGGCCAAAACCCCCTCGTTATACTGGTCGAAGAGCAAATCGAGCGTCAGCGCCTGCGGTACCGCACCCTCGCGGCCCAGCAGGCGCAAGGCGGCGACATTGGAAACCCGTAGCCTTCCTGCGCCGTTGAAAACGAGCACGCCGGTCTGAAGACCGTTCAACAGCGCATCGAATAACAAAGTCTGCGCCCCGGTGCTGGCGGGTTCGCCCGGAGCGAGGGGAGCTTCCTCCTGTGCGACTGACGGGGTTTCGTCTAATGCGGGCAAATCCAGCACGCTGCGCATGGTCCGAACGATTTCCGAGCCCTTGCGCGCTTGGAGATCAAGACTAATCGAGCCCGAGGGCTTTTCCAGAACGGCGGCCGCGCCCAAGCGCAGGGCCTCCGCCGTTTCAGCCGTCCCCGCGCCGCCAAGGGCAGACAGGATGACGATTTTCGATTTGCTGCGTAACCCCAGCCGCCGCATCGTTTCAAGGCCCGACATTTCCGGCATTTCGATATCGAGCAGCACCAGATCGGGCTTGCAACTGCGCACCTTTTGCAGCGCGATGCGCCCGTCTTCCGCCGTATCCACCACCTCGAAATCGGGATCGCTTTCGACAAGTTCGCGCACGAGGCGGCGCATGATGAAACTATCGTCGACGATCAAAATACGCTTTTTGGCGAGATCGTTCATGCCGTCGCCCCTTCTTGAAACGGCGACCGCGCCGCGCCCGTCAGCGCGCGCAGGAACTGCCGCCGCCCTGGAATATCGCTGAGCTGCGGGGTGAAATTCTGCCGCAGGCGCAGTAGAAACCCGCCGCTGCCATCATAAACCAAACGGTCGAACATACGTTGAAACCCCAAAGGCGCGCGCGGCAGGGGTAGGAATTCGGCCTCGAACCCACCGCGCAAACCTTCCACCCCATCGACGGCCAAAATTGCGCAAACCGGCCCTTCCGGTTGCCGCCAGAAAATATGGACCGGTGCCCCCGTGCCGTTGGGAGTGAGGCCAAGCAGCCGCCGGGCATCCACTGTGGGCAGCCAGCCGTCGCGGCGGACGCGGTGGAACGAGCGCCGACCGCTCGGCGCGTCCGTCGTGGGGGTCGATTCCGCCGATATTCTCGCCGGGAAGCAGAATGCGGTAGGGGCCGCAGCGGACGTGGAGATAGCGGAACTCCATCGCTTATTCCGCCGCCTGGGGGGGCACGCGCATGCCCGGTACAATGGCCCGGCGCGCAAGATCGGTCAGGCCTTCGGGATCGACCACCAGCACGATCCGGTCGGTCCCCAGGGTCGAAACGCCGCCGAGGCCGGGAAGCTGGGCGATGCGCGGGTGGGTTTCCCGAATCAGCATTTCGTGACGGCGCAGAATACGCGTGACTTCCACCCCGTAGCGGAAGCGCCCGGAGGAAACGATAATGACGGACAAATCACCATCCTCCACCCGGTCGGTCCGGGTCGGGATTTGCAGCAGGTCCGTCAGTCCGAACAAGGGCAGGAAGCGATCGTGCCGCAGAATAGCGCGCTGGCCGTTGACGTATTGAATGGCGTCGCGCGGCACGGTCGCGGCTTCCACCACCATGCGTTCGGGGAAGGCCACCGTTTGAACCGAAGTTTCGGCCAGCAGCACGGTCTGCATCGCCGCCGATAGCGGCATATCGAGCCGGAAGATCGTGCCTTGCCCCAGCACCGTGCGCACGTCGATCCGCCCACCGAGGCGGGAGATATTGATAAGCGCCACATCCATACCCACGCCGCGCCCGGAGGTTTCGCTAACCGTCTCGGCGGTGGAAAAGCCGGGGGCGAAAATGAAGCGGTTGATCTGTTCCACCGAAAGTTTGCGGCTATCGGCATCGGTCGCGAGCCCTTGAGCGACGGCGCGCTGGCGCACGCGCTCGCTGTCGATCCCCCGCCCGTCATCGCGGATTTCAATGACGATGCGGTTGCCGTGCTGCTCGGCGCTGAGGCGAATATGGGCCAAGGGCGGCTTACCGGCGGCAATGCGCTCGGCGGCGCTTTCGATCCCGTGATCGACCGCGTTGCGCAGCATATGCATGAGCGGATCGGCGAGCAGCTCGGTCATCCCCTTATCAACCTTGATACCATCGGCGCGGGCTTCGAAGCGGATTTGCTTGCCTTGCTCTTTGGCAAACTCGCGGATCATGCGCGGGAAACGGTTGAAAACGATATCGAGCGGAATGACGCGCAGCCCCAGCGTCGCCTCGTGGATCAGGCTGACCAGCCGATGCACTTCGGCTTCGACCTGGGAAAGATCATTCTGCTGGCGCTGAAGAATTTCGATCGCGGGCAGCAGCGCCGGTTCCTTGATCGTCGCGTGGTCGGCGAGGCGTTGGAGCGTGGCCGGTACCTGCGAATCGACGATCAGCACGTTCAAGGCGCTGCTGATGCTGAAGAACTCGCCGATGCGCCCAAACAGCCGGTCGAGGATTTCGACGGGCACGCGCACCTGATTGTCGGCGGGGTCGCTGGTTTTGATCTTGCTGGCGCTGCGCGGCGGCGACCAGGGCGTTTCGAGCTTATCGTCCACCAAGGCGCGGGCCTCGACGACGGCGAGATCGGGATGGGCCGCCAGAAGATCGGCCTGCACCGCCGCGGGGGTTTCCCGGCTCACCAGAAGCAGGGCGGCAGCCTCCACCCCACTTTGATTGAACGCGCGCGCCGAAATGGCCCCCATGCGGCGGGCCAGCCCGGTCAGGAATGGCCCGCGCTCGAGCGGGGCGGGCAGGGCGACCGTGAGCCCGATAATCTGCCGGTCGCCGCCGCTAAGCATGTCGGCGAAGGGGGCGAGGGCGCTTTCCGAAAGATCGCCCAATTGCGCGGGGGCGATGCCGCGATCTTCCAGCAGTTTGGCAA